>NZ_JBGGWB010000005.1 GCF_041321155.1 Sphingomonas sp. IW22
CCGGCATCGTCCTCGGACGCAGCCGTTGAAGCGACACTCGACGTTCCATGGGATTCAGAACAACCCCGCGCATCAGTCGATCTCAAACCCGGCACGCATCCTGTAAGCGGCACCATTTCCCCAAAAATCGTTGAAAAGCAATCATCTAAGCAACGGTCTCGTGCTGATTGTCGCACACGAGTGTCGCACAACGCCCTTTCCGATGATGGGCCAAGTCTTTCAAATCGTTCCCGAAATGAGGGAGCGGGATGTCGCGGGTTGACTGGTCAGCCCTTGCTTGTCTCAACATAGAGGTGCGACAGATCGAGACCGGGATAAGCTATTTTTGAGATGGCATCATTGAGTGCTGAGGAACGATAACCCCGTCCGTAGGCATCGGCGACCCCGCCACCACTACTCCCAGAAGATGTGGTCCAGCCGCCCAGTGTGAGGGCAATATCGCGATCAATCCGGGCCTCCCGCAATGCGTCTCGAAATGAATGCCGAAAACCATGGAAGCATGCACCCGGCGCAGCAGCATTTGTTGAGGCAAGAAAGCGAGCAAACCATTTTGCAAACTTTCCCGAGTAGAGGCCCAGTGAGTCCAAGCTAAGGTCGGGAAAGAGGCGGCAATCTCCCGATCGACGGCGCTCGCTCACATAGTGCGCAAAGCCGATCCTTATAAGCTCGGGATGCACTGGAACTAACCGTCTGCTGGCCGCCGTCTTGAGTCTCTTGCTGTCGCCATCGACATCCGAGACAACGAAACACAGAACATTTTCAATCGACCTCACGTCCGCCGTGAGCAACTGACATATCTCCGCTTGCCGCATCCCCGACCAGAGGGCGATAAGTGGAATCCAGAAGCGCCCGCGCCGGGGGCGATTGGGGCCAACTACTGCATAGCCCAAGCCATCATCTTTACATCCGGTATAAAGAGGAGCCGTGAAAATGGCGCTTAGCTGCGGCAACGTGAATGGATTACGTTTCTCGCGCGCCAGCCTCCGGTCAGCGACCCGCAACCCTCGTGCCGGATTTCGGTCGATCATTTCTTCTCGGACAGCCCAGTTGAGGAGGCTGGAAAGCTTATTCATATACTCGTTGCAGTTTGCGCCGCTCATCGGGGCAATACCACGCTGGTGAGCGTCCGCAGCAACATCGACAGGAGATATACCCGGCCACCTTTTGCGTGAATTCGGAGGAAGCGCTTGAAGCACGCTCAATACTTGGCGGCACCCATCACGCGATATCAACTTAATGGGCGTTTCGCTGCCCATAATGGCGCAGACAGTCGCGAACGTCGTCCGATAAACGATCTGGCTCTTCGGAGAACGACTGATAGTTGCGTCCGTCAGATAGCGTTCGACGACAGTTCCGAGCGTCAGTCCATGAACAGCGGTCGTCGAAGACGCAGCAATCTCCGCGACGTGTAGCTCAGGCTGTGCTGACGCAGCTTTCCACGCGCCAGAATTCCGCGCTTCTTCGAAGCTTCGATCGATCTGATAGGCCATCACCTTTGCCGATCGTCGGGCAACGGCCAGCGAGACTGTCCCCAACGACCTGTTGATATGGCTCGATCCAATGACTTGCCTCAGATCGGCGGGCACCCGCACCCGATACTGATACACCGCCCCTCGACGCCAGACACCAGAAGGCGATCTGTGTGACACCTGTGTGCGACATCCCGCTCCCTCATTTCGGGAACGATTTGAAAGACTTGGCCCATCATCGGAAAGGGCGTTGTGCGACACTCGTGTGCGACAATCAGCACGAGACCGTTGCTTAGATGATTGCTTTTCAACGATTTTTGGGGAAATGGTGCCGCTTACAGGACTCGAACCTGTGACCCCCGCATTACGAATGCGATGCTCTACCAACTGAGCTAAAGCGGCCCCGAGGACGGTTTGCCGTCCGGAGGTGGCGGCGCTTAGCAGGGAGGGGGCGGGCTGGCAAGCGCAAGTCGCATGGCGCCACTTTACGCATCGTTTACCACGGCGGGTGCATGAGCGTCTGTAAGGTATCGGGCGAAGCCAGCGCCTTCGGGAAGGACGATTTTATGGGTATGGCGCAAGTGCCGGGCGATCAGTCCGCGAACCGACCGTCGGGCGGGGTGGGCCATCCTTTCGACATCGGGACCGACGAACGGCGCATGCATGTGCGTGCCTATAACTACTGGGTGTCGTTGCTGAACGGGCGGGCATATCCCGCGATCCAGGATCTGAACCCTGAGAATATCGCCGATTTCGGCGGCAACAGCGTGTTGCTGGATTTCTCCCACGGCGTCGACGATCCGTCGATTCAATATCTGGGCCGGGTGCTGCGCGAGGAATGCGGCGTCGAATCGAGCATCCGCAAGATCAGCGAAGTGCCGGGCCGGTCGCTGCTGTCGCGCCTGACCGATCATTATCTTCAGATCATCGCCAATCGCGCGCCCATCGGGTTTGAGGCCGAATTCGTCGGGCAGGGTGGCCATAACACGCTGTATCGCGGCATTTTGATGCCCTTTTCGTCAGACGGCGACACGATCGATTTCATTTACGGCGTCATCAACTGGAAGGTGCTGGTCGACGACGCGACGCAGGTTCGGCTGGCGGCGGAGGTCGAGGCGGCACGGCGTGAGTTGCCGCGCATGCCGCTGGAGGCGCCTGCCGCATGGGCCGACGGGCCTTCGGGCGGGTTCGGGCTGGAGGATGCGTTCGATGCGCCGCTGCCCGGCGTTGTTTCGGGCGTCGATGCCGACGCCGGGTTGAGCGACCTGTTGGCCCATGCCCGCGCCTGTGCCGAGGAAGTCGATTCGGTCGACTCGCGATCGCGGGCGGCGCTGGGTCGCGCACTCGAATATGCTTATGCCTTTGCTGATGCGGCGGTCCGCGATGCGGCGGGCTACGCCGAAGTGCTGGAGGATGCGGGGGTGCGCGCACCGGGGCAGGCGTCGATGCCCGCCATTGTTGAGCTGGTATTCGGCACGGGCCATGATCGCCACGCGCTGGCCGATTACGCCGCCGTTCTGGAGCAGGCGCAGCGGCGCGGGGTGCCGGCGGGCGGCTTCGCTGCGTTCCTTGCGCAGGCGCCCCGGGGAATCGAGGGGTTGGCAACGGCCGAGCGGGCGGAAGTGCTACGCCGCGCCGATGCCATCGCTACCGTGCCGGTCGCCGCGGCAGAGTGCGAGGAGTTTGTCGTGCTGGTGGCCCGTCGCGGGGCGGGCGGGATGCTGGAGATCGTTGCCAGGGTGGAGGGCGATGACGCCCTGACACAAAGGGCGATTCGCCGCGCAAATGCTTGAGCACGTGCGCTGATCGGCGCATAGGCAGGCGATGCTGAAAAAGACAGGCACGACGCCGGCCAAGGCGATCGAATCGCGCTTCTTTGACGAGGCGCTTCCGGGAGAGACGGAAGGACTGGGCAAGGCCGAACGCGCGGATGCAGCGCGATTCGTGGCCGAGACCGCCGCACAGCGCACGGCCGGACGGCCGGCGATTGCTGTCGATACCTTCATGCGCGATGAAAGGCGCCGGATGCGAATGGCGGTCGTCAATGACGACATGCCCTTCCTGGTGGATTCGATCGCCGCGACGATTGCGGCCGCTGGCACGCCGATCGAACGGATCATCCACCCCGTCCTGCGCGTGGTGCGCGACGAGCAGGGAGTGCTGACTGCGCTGGACGATGACGGCGCTGCCGAATCGATGATCTATGTCGAAACCGACCGGCTGGACGCAAAGGACCGGCGCGACCTGATCGAAGCGCTTGAGCGCACGCTGGCGCATGTTCGCCGCGCGGTTGGCGACTGGCCGCGGCTTCAGGCGGCGCTGCGCGACGATGCCGACCGGACCCAGGATGATGAGGGCGCGGCGCTGCTGCGCTGGTTCCTGGACAATAATCTGACGCTGCTGGGGCATGAACGCTGGCTGGTGGATGGCGGCGCACAGGACGCGCTGGGCATCGCTGCCGAACCGCTGAACACGCCGCTGCTGGCCGATACGTCGCGCGCGCTGGCCGTCGAATGGTTTGCCAATGGCGGCCGTGCGCCGCTGCTGCTCAAGTCGAACTGCATCGCCACTGTCCACCGCCGGGTGCCGCTGGACCTGATCCTGTTGCCGGTCATGGACGGCAAGCGTGTGGTCGGCCTGTCGATCCATGCGGGTATGTGGTCCAGTGCGGCGCTGCACAGCGCACCCGCCGACGTACCGCTGCTGCGCCGCCGCCTGAAGGCGCTGACCGACCGATTCGGTTTCGATCCGCGCGGCCATACCGGCAAGGCGATGGCCCATGCGCTGACCGCGCTGCCGCACGACCTGACCACCGCGTTCGACGATGCCGCGATCGAGGCGCTGACCCTGACCGCGATGTCGATCGCCGACCGTCCGCGGCCGAAGCTGGTGCTGGTGCGCAGTACGCTGGGCCGCCACCTGTTCGCCTTTGTCTGGCTGCCGCGTGACGAACTGACCACCGGGCGGCGTGAGGCGATCGGGTCGATGCTAGCGGATGCCGCCAACGCGTCTTTGCTCAGCTGGTCGATCAGCCTTGAGGATGGGGAGGTCGCCCTGATCCGCTACACGCTGGACCTGCGCGGCGCGGGGCGGATGCCCGATGCCGATGCGCTGGACCAGCGGCTGGTGCGGATGATGCGCGGCTGGCCGGTGGCGGTGGAAGCGGCGCTGACCGAAGCTGTGGGCTCAAGTCGCGCGACGCGGCTGGCGCTGCGTTATGCGGGTGCGTTCCCGGTCAATTACCGTAACGCATCGACGCCCGAAGAAGCGGCGCGCGACGTGGTGCGGATAGCGGAGCTTGAGGGGCCGGACGACCGGCAGGTCCGCATTTTGCCCGACGAAAACCCCGATGACGGGCGTTTCCGCATCAAGATCTATCGCCAGGGCGGCGCGCTGCCCTTGTCGGATGCGGTTCCGGTGCTGGAAAACTTCGGCTTCCGCGTGATTGCGGAGCTGCCGACGCTGCTCGACGGGGACGAGCAGGTGGTGATCCATGATTTCTATGTCGAGGTGCCCGGCGCGCCACATGCCGAAAAGCAGCTGGACCATCCGATGGTCGAGGACGCGATCCGCGCGGTACTGGAAAACCGGGCGGAAAACGACGCGTTCAACCGCCTGGTCGTGGAAACGGGCACCTCGCCATTGTCGGTCGTGCTGTTGCGGGCATGGTTCCGCTATCTGCGCCAGACGGGCCTCGCCTATGGCCTGGGCACGGTCGTTGACGCGCTGCGCCGCGCGCCGAAGGTCGCGGCGGGCCTGATCGCGAAGTTTCAGGCCGCGCACGACCCCTCGCGCAATGGCGAGCGGGAAGCATCCGTGGCCAAGGCGGCAAAGGCGATCGAGGCAGGGCTGGACGCGGTATCGGCCATCGACGACGACCGCATCCTGCGCGCGATGCGCGGCGTGGTCGACGCGACGCTTCGCACCAACGCATTCGCCCCCGCCGCGAACGAGGCGCTGGCGTTCAAGCTGGATTCGGCCAAGGTACCGGGCCTGCCCCAGCCGCTGCCGTGGCGCGAAATCTTCGTCTATTCGCCACGCATCGAGGGCATCCACCTGCGCGCCGGTCCGGTCGCGCGCGGCGGGTTGCGCTGGTCCGACCGACGCGACGACTTCCGCACCGAAATCCTGGGCCTGATGAAGGCCCAGCGGGTGAAGAATGCCGTGATCGTGCCGACCGGCGCCAAGGGCGGCTTCTATCCCAAGCAACTGCCCAGCCCGTCGGACCGTGAAGCGTGGCTGGCCGAAGGAACCGAAAGCTATCGCATCTTCATCCGGTCGCTGTTGTCGATCACCGACAACATCGTCGCGGGCAAGGTGGTACACCCCGAACAGGTGGTGATCCACGACGGCGAAGACCCCTATTTCGTCGTCGCCGCCGACAAGGGCACGGCGACGTTCAGCGACGTGGCAAACGGCATCGCCCAGGAACGCGGCTTCTGGCTGGGCGACGCCTTCGCCAGCGGCGGGTCCAAGGGGTATGACCACAAGGCGATGGGCATCACCGCCAAGGGCGGCTGGGTATCGGTCCAGCGCCACTTCCTGGAGATGGGCGTCGACGTTCAGAGCGACAGCATCGACGTCGTCGGTTGCGGCGACATGTCGGGCGACGTGTTCGGCAACGGGATGCTGTTGTCCAAGGCGATTCGCCTGCGTGCGGCGTTCGACCATCGCCACATCTTTCTCGACCCCGATCCCGATCCGGCGACCAGCTGGGCCGAGCGCGACCGGCTGTTCAACCTGGCCCGATCGAGCTGGGCCGATTACGACCCGGCACTGATTTCAAAGGGCGGCGGCGTGTTCGCGCGCACCGAAAAGTCGATCAAGCTGTCGAAGCAGGTTCGCGAACTGCTGGGCATCGACGCGTCCGAACTGGACCCCACCAGCCTGATCAGCGCGATCCTGAAGGCGCCGGTGGACTTGATCTGGTTCGGGGGCATCGGCACTTATATCAAGGCCGGGCACGAGAATAACGCCGAGGTCGGCGACCCCGCCAACGACCGGTTGCGCGTCAATGCCGAACAGCTCCGCGCCAAGGCGATCGGGGAGGGGGCCAATCTGGGCGTCACCCAGGCCGCGCGCATCGTATTTGCCGAGCGTGGCGGGCGCATCAACACCGACTTCATCGACAATTCGGCGGGCGTTGATTGTTCGGATAATGAAGTGAACATCAAGATCGCGCTGAACCGGGAAGTGCTGGAAGGGCGCTTGGAACTGCCCAAGCGCGACAAGCTCCTCGAATCGATGACCGATGAGGTCGCGCATCTGGTGCTGGAGGATAACCGGCTTCAGACGCTGGCGCTGTCGTTCATGGAAAATGACGGTGCGGTCGCGGTGCCCAGCTATATCCGCGTCATCGAGATCCTCGAGGCGTCGGGCCGGCTTGACCGCGTGGTCGAGGGGTTGGGCACGAACGAGGATCTGACGCGCGCCGCACAGGACGGTCGCGGGCTGACCCGCCCCGAACTGGCGGTGCTGCTGGCCAGCGCCAAGCTGGCGTTGCAGGATGCTGTCGAACATTCCGGGCTGGGCCACGACGCCGAGCTTGAGCCGGACCTGATGGCCGCATTCCCCAAGCCAATGCAGAAAAAGTTCGCGACCGCCATTCGCGAACATCGCCTGCGCGGGGAAATCGTCGCGACGAAGCTGGCCAACCGCGTCGTCAACCGGCTGGGCGTGCTGCACCCCTTCGAACTGGCGGAGGAAGAAGGCGCGGCGATGGCCGACATCGCGGCGATGTTCGTCGTGGCCGAACGGCTGTTCAACCTGCCGCAATTATGGGCGCAGATAGAAACCGCCGACATGCCGGAGCATGCACGCATCGCGTTGTTCGACGAAGTGGCCGTGGCCGCGCGGTCGCAGATCGCCGACCTGCTGCGCGTCGCCAAGCCGGGCGCATCGCCGGGCGAGGTGATCGCGCGGCTGAAGCCGGGCATCGACAGCCTGGACAAGCAGACGCGCGAATTGCTGCTTGAGGAAGCAAGCGCCCAGTCCGCGCGCATTGCCGCCCGGTTGGAGGAAGCGGGCGCACCATCCGCGCTGGTGCGCAAGGTGGTTCGCATCTTCGAACTCGACGGTGCCGTCGGCCTGGCGGATCTTGGCGAGCGGCTGGGGATCGAGGAAGCGACGGTGACCCGCGCCTTTACCCGATTGGGCCATGCGCTGGGCCTTGACTGGGCACAGGCCAATGCCGCGCGCATTGGTGCGGGTGACCCGTGGGAGCGCTTGTTGATCGCGGGACTGGCGCGCGATTTCCAGCAACTCCGCCTCGACTTCCTTGCGCGGCACGATGGAAAAGACCCGCAGGCAACGGTCGAAGCGTGGCTTGAGGCAAACGCGCCGCGTGTCGAGCAATTTGCGGGCGTCGTGGCACGCGCGCGCCGCGCACCATCCCCCAGCGCGGCGATGCTGGCGCAGATCGCCGGGCAGGCCCGCGTGCTGCTGAGCCGGTGAACCAAGAGATGAGCCGGCGGGAGGCCGGCTCATCTCCCGTTTTCCGTTAATCTGGATCGGCAACAATTTGTTGCATTGCAGTGCGGGTATTGCAACGCCCTCGCACTTAGCTTCCCGTCTCGACGCGGCGCCTACGTCGCATCGGGACCGGGCTCGCGGGTTTGCCGCGCACTTCCCGGTCGCTTTCGAAGATCGAAGGACGGGATGGCGATGAGCGAGTTTCTGGACATGAACGCCCTGATGACGACGCTTGGCTCGGCATGGCACGAACTGGCCAGCGCCCTGATTGTCGTGACCGTCCTCTGCCTGTTCGCCGCGGTCGAGCTGTTCCGCGCGCGCTGAACGACAGGGTTATTCAGACATTCGAACGACTGGGAGTGTGTCGATGCGAGTAGTGGCGTTTCCGGCGGCGATGATGATGGCCGGGCTTCTGGCGGGATGCGGGACCAGCGATGCGTCCAGCCATGACGATGGCAGCCGTGTGGTGCTGCGCAATCTGGCCGAAACCGAGATTGCGGCGCCCAAGCCCGATTATCTGAAAATCCAGGGTGAACTGGTGCCGACGCCATCCGATGAAGCGTCGCGATACTATCTGCTGCGCCGTCATCGCACGTTGAACGATACCGAGATCGCCATCCTGCGTCAGGAAAAGAATGGCCGTGTCGCCTATGCCCGCACCGAAATGGATTGCGCGCGCCGGCTGTTTCACGTCGTCGGCGTGGCATCCACGCGCGGGCGTGTCGAGAGCAATGTCGCGCATGACGGACCGCTTCGTTCGATCAGCGGCCTGCCGCTGCGGCAGGAACTGGCCCGCCATATCTGCGAAAAGGCTGGCACGCCGCTGTCAGGGGTCTGACGGCGGCGGCTACCGGCCCGCGCCCGACCCATTCAGTGGGGATCGTCGACCCGCGCGCCCTGCAGTCTCAACCCCGTTTCAATATGTCGAGCGCGGCGGCGGTCATCCCCTCGGTCGCGGTGGCGATCACCGCTTCGGCGTCAGGCGCCCAGTTCGGGCTGTGGAGGGAGGGAAGGCCATCGCCGCCCGCCGCCTGCGCCGCCGCCCATTTGTCCGCCGGGACACCGCCCACCCAGAATAACAGGCTTTGGACATTGTCCTTGTCGGCGAGGTAATAGCGGCTGAAATCCTCACCCACCATCGCCGCGGGCACGTCGCGCACCCGGTCCGCGCCAAAGCGCGCGGTAAACAACTGGCGCATCCGTCCGGTCAGCGGGTCGGTATTGAACGTGGCGGGGGTGTTGACAGCCTTGACCTTCATCTCCGGCATCCGGTCTTCGGGGATGCCGCTGGCGATCGCTTCGCCGCGCGCGATCCGGGCAATGCCGTCGAGCAGCAGTTTCCGGGTCTTGTCCTCATAACTGCGCACGGTGATCAGCAGCGTCACTTCGTCGCCGATGACATTGTGGCTCGACCCACCACGAAAGCTGCCGACGGTAACGACGGCGGGCGATTGGGGATCGTTTTCGCGGCTGACCAGCGTTTGCAGCGCCATCACGATCTTGGCGCCCAACACGACCGGGTCCTTCGTGCCCGACGGATAGGCGCCATGCCCGCCCACGCCGCGTATCTTCAGGTCGACGGTATCGACGGTCGCCAGCGCATAGCCCGGGCGGATGCCGATCATGCCGGCGGGCAGGGAGGCGCTGTCGTGAAAGGCGATGGCCGTGTCAGGCTTGGGAAATTCCGAATATAGCCCGGCGTCCAGCATCGCCTTGGCGCCCAGGCCCTTTTCCTCGGCAGGCTGGGCGATCATCACCAGTGTGCCGGACCAGCGATCCTTCATCCGTGCCAGATTGTTCAGCGTGCCGACCCACGACGTCATGTGCGTGTCGTGGCCACAGGCATGCATGACGCCCGTTTCCAGCCCCTCGTCAGTGGTGGCTGATGCTTTTGACGTATAGGGCAGGCCCGTCGCCTCGACCACGGGCAGGCCGTCCATATCGGTGCGGATCAACAGCGTCGGCCCGGTGCCGTTCTTCATCACCGCGACCACGCCGGTGCCGCCAACGCCCTCGGTCACGGTAAAGCCCGCCTTGCGCGCGGCATCAGCCATCAGCTTTGCCGAGCGCTTTTCCTGAAAGGCGAGTTCGGGATGGGCGTGCAGGTCGCGGTAAAGCGTGGTCAGCGCGGGCATCTGCGCCGTCGTGGCATCGCGTACGGGCTCCTGCGCAGCGGCGGGGCTGGCGGCGATCAGCAGGGCAGGAATCAGTCGGCGCATCGTCATCCTCATGGCGCGGGGACCAGTTCGACCACGTCGAGCTGCGATTCGAAACGCGGCCAGGGCAGCGACAGGCGCCAGCGCCGCTCGCCCACACGCTCCAGCACGCCAGCCATGTCGCGGTCGCGGTCCTGTCCGTAATCCAGCGCGCGCTGCTCGTCCCCCAGCATCAGCGTGCCGAGGAAGACCATGCGCGACGGCCCATCGGGAAACAACAGGCCGACTGGCCGCTGCGATCCGGTTTCCTTGAACAGGCTCAACACCTCTCCCTCATCGCCGACGCGGCAGTCGAAATAGGGATGGGCGACAAAGGGCAGGCCACCCGCCCCGGCTGTGCCCAGCTTGAACACGCGACAGCGATAGCGGCCCGGCGGCGGGGCCGGATCGGAAAGCGCAAGATCGGTGTGGAACAGCGCGCCCTCGGCCCGGACGGCGGCGGGATCGGCGGCCTGCGCGGCGGGCAGCGCCGATGTCCACGCACCCCGCCAGCGCCGCAGCCGGTCCCGGTCATGCTCTGTCGCGACATTGCGCCAGACCGGGGCGGGGGGCGGCGCCTCTCCCGCCGAACGGGCGGGCTGATCCACCGCGCGTTCACCGCCACAGGCGGCAGTCAACAACAACAGGCCAATCGCGGCGACGCGTTTCGAAAATCTGGTATGCACACCATATCATGGCGCATGGACAGCGCGCGTCAATCGCGCATTTTCAAGGCCATGTGCACGACCGGATCATGCGGTCCAACCCCCGTCGATCGAAAGGTTGGCGCCGGTGATCTGCGCCGCTTCGTCGCGGCACAGGAACAGCGCCAGCGCCGCCACCTGTTCGGCGGTGACGAATTCCTTGGTCGGCTGTGCGTCGAGCAGCACGTCGTTGATGACCTGTTCGCGCGTCAGCCCGCGCGTTGCCATGGTGTCGGGGATCTGCTTTTCGACCAGCGGCGTCCAGACATAGCCGGGCGAGATCGCGTTGACGGTGATGCCGAAGGTCGCGGTTTCCAGCGCGATCGTCTTGGTCAGGCCCGCAATGCCGTGCTTGGCGGCGACATAGGCGGACTTGTTCGGGCTGGCAACCTTGGAATGGGCCGACGCCGTCGAGATGATGCGGCCCCATTTGCGTTCCTTCATGAACGGCACCACTGCGCGCATCATGTGGAACGCCGACGACAGATTGATCGCGATGATCGCGTCCCATTTTTCGACCGGGAAATCCTCGACGCGGGAAACATGCTGGATGCCCGCATTGTTGATGACGATATCCGGCCCGCCCAGTTCGTCATGCGCGCGCTGAACCATCGCGGCGATGGCGTCGGGGCTGGTCATGTCGGCCGCGTCGTACAGTGCGCGGGCGCCGCTGGTCGCCTCAAGTGCCGCGCGTTCTTTCTCGATGGCATCGGCGTCGCCAAAGCCATTGATGACCACGCTGGCCCCCTCCGCCGCCAGCGCCTTGGCATAGGACAGGCCGATGCCAGAGGTCGAACCGGTGACGATGGCGGTCTTGCCTTTAAGGAACATGGCAGTGGCTCCGTTCAGTGCGAATGGCGGCGGGGGGCGAGGTCGAAGGCGGCGGTGCGGCCATCGACGATGTTCTGGGCCAGCACGCGCGACTGGGCCATGGTTTCGGCAATGGCGGTGCGGCCCGACTGCCAATGTTCGCGCATCGTGCGCTGCGAAAATTCGTAATCGCGGCTGCCGCCCTCCCACGCATTGGCGCGGTTGATCAGTTGCACTAGCGACAGCGGATGTTCGGTGGCATAGCTGCTAAGCGCCGCGACATCGGCGTCATCGGCCATGTCGGCGGGCAGCTTGTCCAGCACGCGGCGGATCGCGTCACGCACCTTGCGCCGCCGCACGGCTTCGGCAGAGACCTGCCGGGTGCGGCTGGAATAGCGGATTTCCTTTTCGCGGGCCATGACGTCCATCATCGTCTTGGGCGGATCGGCATTGGCGGCGAACAGGTCGCACTGGAACACCAGCATCGGTGCCGCCTGATGCTCAAGCACGTGCGTCAGCGGTGTGTTCGAGACGAGGCCGCCGTCCCAGTAAAGCCGCCCGTCGATATCGACCGGCGGCAGGCCCGGCGGCAGCGCACCCGATGCCATGATGTGCCGCGCATCCAGCCGACAGCCCAGGCGATTGTCGAAATAGGCGAAGTTCCCCGATTGAATCTCCACCGCGCCCACCGAGATGCGGACCGGCCCGTCGTTCAGCAGATCCCAGTCGATCAGCGCGTCCAGCGTCGCGCGCAGCGGTTCGGTGTCGTAAAAGCTCATTGCCCCGCAACTGCCGGGTGCGGCGAGGAAGGGGGGCCACATGCGCGGTTTGAAAAAGCCGGGCACGCCCTGCGCCATCACCGCCATTGCCGACCATTCATGCACCGCTTCGCGCACGCGGTCGTCCTGCGGAATGGGAAAGCTGGGCAACCCGGCGGTGATCGTGTCCCAGAAGGCGCGCAGCCGCTCGACCCGGCGTTCGGGCGGGTTGCCGGCGATGATCGCGGCATTGACCGCGCCGATCGAAATGCCTGCAATCCAGTCGACGACGACGTCGGCGTCCGACAACGCTTCGTACACGCCCGCCTGAAAACTGCCCAGTGCGCCGCCGCCCTGAAGGACCAGTGCAACGCAATCCGGCAACGGCATCGCCTGCCGACTGTGGCGGCGGTGGCGGGCTCCGGGGTTCTCGGCATCGGCCATGAGCGGGTTATGGGGGTGGTTCTGCGGTGCATCAATGGCGACCGGAGGAAAAATCGCGTTCATGGCTTGCAACGGTCAGCCCCGCTCACGCATTTCATCGCCGTAACAAATAACAGGGCGGGAAAAGGCGATGCGCCTCGACGATTTCGATCCCAGCGACAATGTGCGCGATCTGGGCCAGGGCAGCGGCGGGGGCGGCGGTTTTCCGCTGCTTGGCCTGTTGCCGCTGTTTCTGGGGCGCGGCATGGGGTGCGGCGGCATCGGCATGCTGGTCGTGGTTGGTCTGATCTTCCTGTCGATGAGCGGGGGGCTGGGCGGCCTGCTCGGCGGCGGCGGTGGCCAGCCGCAGGTGGGGCAGGGCGGCGGCGGCACCGGCGCCAGCGTGTGCAACACCGCCGAACGCCGCTTTGCGTGTCAGGTGCTCGCTTCGACCGAGCAGACCTGGGGCCAGCTGTTCCAGCAGCAGGGCCAGCGTTATCCCGAACCTACGCTCAATTTCTATCAGCGCGGCGTGTCGTCGGGCTGTGGCGCGGCGACGTCGGCGGCGGGTCCGTTTTACTGTCCGCCCGATCAGGGCATCTATCTCGACACCAGCTTCTTCGACGAACTGGAAAACCGTTTCGGCGCGGCGGGCGATTTCGCCCAGGCCTATGTCATTGCGCATGAGGTTGGTCACCATATCCAGAACCTGACCGGCGACGCCCAGCGGGTCAGCCAGGCCCAGCGCACGCTGCCGACCGAACAGGGCAATGAAATGTCGGTGCGGCTGGAATTGCAGGCCGATTGCTATGCGGGCGTATGGGCCGCGCAGAACCGCGACCGGCTGGAGGCAGGCGATATCGAGGAAGGCCTGACCGCCGCCAATGCGATCGGCGACGACACCCTGCAACGCCAGTCGGGCGGGCAAGTGGTGCCTGACAGCTTTACCCATGGCAGCTCGGCCCAGCGGGTGAAGTGGCTGCGGATCGGTCTGCAATCGGGCAACCCCGCGTCGTGTGACACGTTCAATCAGCCGATATGAGTGTTGCTTTCCGACGCGAGGACGATGACGCCCATCGCGAACCCGTCTTCGAACTGCCATTGCCGCCCGGCCCCAATCTGGTCACCGAGCGCGGCCTGAAACTGATCGAGGCACGGGTTGCCGAGCTTCAGGCCGCTGTCGATGCCGCCGACGACGCGGAGGCCGAAAAGCCTCTGCGCCGCGACCTGCGCTACTGGCTGGCGCGGGCCAGCAAGGCGGAGGTGCAGCCGGTGGCGGCGGGCGACGCCGTCGCGTTCGGCACGCGCGTCACCTATCGGATGGGTGGGCGGGAGCGGACCGTCGCACTGGTCGGCAGCGACGAGGCGGATGTGACCGACGACGCCATCCCCTTCACCGCCCCCATCGCACAGGCGATGATGGACGCCGAACCCGGCGAGCGTGTCGACTATCAGGGCCGCGCCGAAGCGATCGAAGTCATCGCGGTGGAGCCGCTGCCTGGCTGACTTCTCAGGTGGAAGGCAGTGTGGCCGCTGTCCTGTCGTTGGTGATGTCGATGATTTCGATTCCCTGCGCGCCGGCAGGCACCTTTATGTTGGATCCGGTCGCTACAATCCGCTCCGGTCGCCAGGTCAGACGCTCTACCCGGTAGATGCCGGGACTTGCCGCTGGCAGGTCGAGCGGGGCATATTGCCGCTGCCGCATCGCTTCCAGGAAAGGTGTGGTCCAGCCTCTGGACCGGCTGCCGCGCAGAACTTCCACCTCCGCGACCTGCCCGTTGGGCCGGATCATGAAGCCGATATCCGCCCACTGTATCTGAAGCGACGCAGTGACATAGGTGGGTATCGGCAGATCACCCATTCGTCGTTTGATGGCATTCGCCGCGCCGACTGCATCCGCATTGATAACCGGCACATCGTGGATGAGCACGGGAGGTTCGTCAGGATCAGTCCGAAGCGTCGATAAAAGTGCGTCGACCGCGCCTTCATTTCCGCGCGCCCTTGCCAGCTTGGCCCGGAGCACTGCGGCAAACTGCCGCACGGTTGGATCATCCGCAGCGGGCGAATTGATTGCCGCATCCAGCCGACGTTCCGCACTGCCCAGACTGTCTTGCTGAATATCGATTGCCGCGGCCCTGAGTTGGGTCAAAGCGGCCAGTTGGTGATTCCCGCGCCTTGAAAAGCCCTTTGTTGCCGCATCGAATTGCGCGCGAGCGCTGGACGGCTGATCCATCTGCATCCAGAAATCGCCGAGATGGATGGCGTTTGCCAACACCTGTGGATCATCGGCAGGCAGGTTTTCCTTTAATGTCCGGCTTTGACCTGTTGTCATCGAACGATAGCGGTCCATGTCGCCCATGTGCCGGTTAATGGTCGCATTCGCTTCGTAAAGCGCGGCGACCGATCGGGGGAAGCGCGCCGCTGCACCGGACTGTCGTGACAATGCGGCGTTGAGCGTGTCGCGCGCCTCGAAATACTGGCCTTGCTCAAACTGCGCCTCGGCATGGGCGATCGACAGGCGTGCGTCATCGGGGGTCGGACACTGACGTTCGATGCATTCGGTCAGCGCGTCTTCGGTGCGGCGTGCCCGCACGATGATTTCGGGATTGGCGGCGGCCTGCGCCAGCAAAAGGGTCAGGATCATCAATGTGACTCCTTGATTTTGCTGGCATTCAGGATGAGGGCTTTGCCTCAAAACGTCAATCGCATAGTCATGGGTGAAACCAGTTTCAGGGAGTGCCCATGCGCCGTCGCCAGTTCCTCGCCTCCGCCAGTCTCACCACCGCGCTTGCCGCATTTCCCGCCGCTGTTCGCGCGGCACAGGGCAATCGCGACGCCGACCTGCGGGCGATGCTGGACCGGTTCTTTTATGCTCGGCTGGAGGACAATCCGGAGGGCGCGACTTCGTTGGGCCTGGATACGGGCGAACGCGCGCATTTGAAGTCGAAATTGTCCGATGCCTCCCGTGCCGGACAGGCGCGGCAATTCGCACGGGCCAAGCAGGAACTGGCTGCGCTGAAAGCCATTCCCCGCGATCAGCTAGGCGACAATGCCAACCTTGATGCCGAGGTGATGGAGTACAGCCTTGAGCGGACCATCGCAGGCGAAAAGTTCGATTATGGCGCCAGCGCCGGCCGTTACGCCCCCTATGTGCTGACGCAGTTGACGGGCGCCTATCGCGACGTGCCCGATTTCCTGTCGAACCAGCACCGGGTGCGCGACGCGGCGGAGGCCGATGCCTATGTCGCGCGGGTAGAGGCGTTTGCCACGGCCGTCGATGCCGAAACGCAGCGCCAGCGTGAGGATGCGGCCAAGGGCGTGTTCGCGCCCGATTACATCCTTGACACGACGCTGAAGCAGCTCGGCGCGATCCGCGATCAGGCGCCCGCCGCGACCGGTCCCGTCACCGACCTGACCGCCAAGCTGAAGGCCGCGAACCTGCCCCCCGAACGCGCTCAGGCGGTGGAGAAACTGATGGCGGAGCGCGTTTTCCCCGCGCTCGACCGTCAGCGTGCGCTGGTCACCGACCTGCGCCGCCGCGCCACGCATGATGCGGGCGTGTGGCGCCTGCCGAACGGCGAGGCCTATTACGCCGCTGCCGCCAGCGCTGCCACGACGACCGAGCTGACCGGCGACGAGATTCATCGCCTTGGCCTTGAGCAGGTTGCGCAAATCAGCGGCCGTATCGACGGCATCCTGAAGGGGCAGGGCATGTCGCAAGGCACGGTGGGCGACCGTCTGGTCGCGCTGAACAAGCGGCCCGATCAGCTGTTCCCCAACACCGATCCGGGTCGTGAGGCGCTGCTGGAGGCGCTGCGTGAACAAGTCGCGGCGATGACTGCGCGCCTGCCCGAACAATTCGCAGTGCTGCCCAAGGCGCCGGTCGAGGTGCGCCGCGTGCCCGAAGCGATCCAGGCCGGGGCGCCGGGCGGCTATTACCAGTCGGCCTCGCTCGACGGGACGCGACCGGCCATTTACTTCATCAACCTGCGCGACACGTTCGACCGGCCCAAATTCGGTCTTGCAACGCTCAGCCATCATGAAGGGGTGCCGGGCCACCATCTTCAGGTCATGACCGCACTGGAAAGCGACGACATCCCGCTGATCCGCCGCCGGGGCGGCTATTCGGGCTATACCGAGGGATGGGCGCTCTATTCGGAGCAGCTGGCCGACGAGATGGGCATGTATGAGGGCGATCCGCTGGGGCAGGTCGGCTATCTCCAGTCGCTCCTGTTCCGGGCGACGCGACTGGTCGTCGATTCCGGCATGCACGCCAAGCGCTGGAGCCGGGAGAAGGCGACCGATTATCTGATCGCCACTACCGGCATTGCGCGCGGGCGCAGCCAGGGTGAGATCGACCGCTACACCGTCTGGCCGGGTCAGGCGTGCAGCTATAAGATCGGTCACACCGTCTGGGCGCGCCTGCGCGACGAGGCCAAGGAAAAGGCGGGCGCGAATTGGGACCCCAAGGCGTTCCATTCGGTGCTGACGCTGGGTGCCATGCCGCTGACCGTTTTGGAGCGGGTCGCGCGCGCGCGGATGGCCTGATGCAGGTCGAGGGCGATTATCGCAGCGACGGGGCCGCGCTGGTGCGTGGCCTCGTTCCGCCCGATATCTGCAATGCGCTGCTGCGCCAGTTCCAGCGTGAGCTGGACCCGGATGAGGCGGGGCTGAGCGCGCCCGCCACGGGATCGCCGTTGCTGGTCCGCGACGTTCCCGAAATCTATGGCTTTGCGTGGTCGCCACTGGTCGCGTTTCTATGGGGGCTGACGCCCGCAATCCGGTCAATCACCGGCCTGGATCTGGTGCCCAGCTATGATTATCTGCGCCTGTATCGGGAGGGCGATCTGTGTCGCGTGCACAGCGATCGCCCGTCCTGCGAACACAGCCTATCGCTGACGCTTGATTATTCGGATGGCGAAGTCTGGCCATTGGAGATCGGCGACTCGCCGTTGCCGGAACCAACAAAGCGCGTGACCGACGATTTCGAAGGCGACGGCTTTCGCCGGTTCGAAATGCAGCCTGGTGACGGCGTTCTGTATCATGGGGTGCACCGGCGACACGGGCGCGTCACGCCCAATCCCAATGGCTGGTCGGCGCACCTGTTCATGCATTGGGTCGAGCGGGACGGCGCGTTTGCGGATCAGGCGTTCGACGCCCGGCCCGAATATCGCCGTCCCGTCAATTTCCGTTTCGCCTCAGCGTGATCATATAGGATTGACATTGACCCTTTAACTCCGACTAATCCGCGTAGAGGATGAGGAGGGGGAAATGCGAACTCTGTTCGGATTGTCGTTGCTGGCTGCCCTGTCGCTGGCAAGCGGGACGGTTGCGTCGGCGCAGGTGACGACGCTGGTGCCGGAGAAAGTCGCTGGTGCGAAGCCGGTGAAGATCGAGCGGATCAAGGTGCATTCGGCGGCAATCGAAGGCAATCTGGAGGGCGAAAGCGCCGACCGCGACGTGCTGGTCATCCTGCCGCCGGGCTATGCCGCCAATCCCGCGCGCCGTTACCCCGTTGTCTATGCGCTGCACGGCTATTCGATCGGGGCCGAGCAATGGGCGACGGAAATCCATGTGCCCGCGTCGATCGAGGGCGCCTTTGCCAAGGGCGCGCGCGAGATGATCGTCGTGATGCCCGGCAGCAAGACGGTGCATAACGGGTCCATGTATTCGCGGTCGCAGACGACGGGCGATTTCGAAACCTTCATTGCGCGCGATCTGGTCGCCTATATCGACAGCCATTACCGCACCGTCCCCGCGCGGGAGAGCCGCGGCCTGGTCGGGCATTCGATGGGCGGATATGGCGCATCCCGGATCGGTATGAAGCATGCCGATGTGTTCGGCGCACTGTATATGATGAGCCCGTGCTGCCTGTCGCCGCGCGGCGCGATGGGGCTGGATGAGAAGGCCGAAGCCGCTTTCGCCGGCGTGAAGTCGATCGAGGATGCCCAGAAGCTGGGCTGGGGCCAGCGCGCGACACTGGCGGCGGCGGCGGCATGGTCGCCCAACCCGACCAAGGCGCCGCTGTATCTCGACCTGCCCTTTGGCGATGAGGCGCAGCGCGCCGATGTGCTGGCGCGCTGGAGCGCAAACGCGCCACTGGCGTTTATCGACCAGCATATCGCAGACCTGCGCCGCTACCGCGCGATTTCGCTGGATGTCGGTGACAAGGACGGGCTGGTCGGCGATGCGGGCAAGCTGCACGATGCGCTGAACCGCTATGGCATCGCCCATGGGTATGAGGTGTATCAGGGCGATCATACCAGCCATATCGGCGTGCGGATGCAGGAACAGGTGCTGCCCTTTTTCAGCAAGAATCTCAGCTTCCCGCGCTGATCGGCAGGCTCGCTTGCGGGTGGGGCCATCGGCACCCTAGATGGGGTCGATGTCCGCCCGCACGCCCGACCGTTTCAACGAGGAAACCGCCACTTACGCCGTAAAGGGTGCCGACGCGCCCGACCTTGAGGCGGGGGTGGCGGCGATCCGCAATGTCGTCCGCACATTGCCGACGCGGCCCGGCGTCTATCGCATGCAGGATGCGCGCGGCGACGTGCTGTATGTGGGCAAGGCGAAGGCGCTGAAGAACCGCGTCACCAACTATACTCAGGTCACGCGTCTGTCGAAACGGTTGCAGCGCATGGTCGCGCAGACGCGCAGCATGACCATCGTCACGACGAACAGCGAAGCGGAAGCGCTGCTGCTGGAAGCGCAACTGATCAAGCGCTATCGCCCGCCCTATAACGTGCTGTTGCGTGACGATAAGTCGTTCCCCTTTATCCTGTTGCGCGGTGAGCATGACTATCCGCGCGTCCAGCTTCATCGCGGTGCGCGGCGGGCGAAGGGCGATTATTTCGGCCCGTTCGCGGGCGCGGGACAGGTCCGCAAGACGCTGAACGCGCTGCAAAAGCTGTTTCTGCTGCGATCCTGCACTGACGGGTTTTTCAACACTCGCGACCGACCGTGCCTGCTCTATCAGATCAAGCGATGCTCGGCGCCGTGCGTCGACCGCATCAGTTCGGCGGACTATGCCGAGCTGGTGGCTGACGCCAAACGCTTCCTGTCGGGCAAATCGACCGAGGTGCAGGCGCGGCTGGGCGCACAAATGCAGGACGCGGCGGAGCGGATGGACTTCGAACAGGCGGCAGTGCTACGTGACCGGCTGAAGGCGCTGACCTTCATCCAGGGCACGCAGGCGATCAATGCCGAGGGTGTGGGCGACGCCGACGTGTTTGCGATGGCGGAGAAGGAGGGGCAGATCGGCATCCAGGCCTTCTTCATTCGCGGCGGCCAGAATTGGGGGCATCGCGCCTTTTTCCCGACCCATGTCGCCGACGTGCCGCAGGACGAGGTGTTCAGCCAGTTCCTGATGCAATTTTACGAAGAGGTGCCGCCCGCGCGCAACGTGCTGGTCGACCGCGATCTGGCGGAGGCCGAATTGCTGGCGGAGGCGATGAGCGAGCGGGCCGGATACCGCGTCGCGCTGTCGGTGCCACAGCGTTCGGCGCGGCGGCGGCTGATCGAACAGGCCAGCCGCAATGCCGTGGAGGCGCTCGACCGGCGGCTGGCTGAATCAACGACGCAGGCGCGACTGTTGCGCGAAGTGGCGGAGCTGTTCGGCCTGCCTGACAGCCCCGACCGGATCGAGGTGTACGACAACAGCCATATCCAGGGCACCAACGCGCTGGGTGCGATGGTCGTCGCCGGGCCTGAGGGGTATCGCAAGGGCCAGTATCGCAAGTTCAACATCAAGCGTGCGGAGACCAAGCCGGGCGACGATTTCGCGATGATGCGCGAAGTGCTGACACGCCGGTTCAAGCGCGCGCAGGACGAAGACCCCGATCGCGATCGCGGCGACTGGCCCGATCTGGTGCTGGTCGATGGCGGGCGCGGGCAGTTGAACGTGGCGATGGAGGTGCTGGAGGATCTGGGCATCGAGGATGTCTGTGTCGTCGGCATCGCCAAGGGGCCGCACCATGGGCGTGAGGGGCGGGAGGTGTTTCACCTGATGGACGGGCGCGAGTTTCAGCTGCCGGTCAATTCGCCAGTGCTGTTCTACCTCCAGCGCCTGCGCGACGAGGTGCACCGCTTTGCCATCGGCGCGCATCGCGAGAAACGGGCGAAGGCGATGGGCGCGTCACCGCTGGACGAAGTGCCCGGTATCGGCCCCGCGCGCAAAAAGGCGCTGCTGATGCATTTCGGCACTGCGAAGGCCGTGCGCTCCGCCAGTCTTGAAGATTTGCAAAAGGCGCCGGGCGTGTCGCGGGCAATGGCGCAGCAGGTCTACGACTTTTACCACGCGCGCTGACCAAGGGTCAGCCGCCCGCCAGCGCGCTGGCCGCCCTTCGCACAGCATGCCGATCCGCTTCCATCGACAACGCTTCCTCCGCCCGGCGCAGCGCATCCACGCTCTGGTCGCGGGCGGCATTGGCAAAGGCCGGAACCAGCCGCGCCCATGCGGTCAGCGTCTTTTGCAGCCGCACGGCAACCTCCACCGTGCTGGCGCCGTCACGCGCAATCGCGCGGAAGGCATCGGTCGCTAAGTCCTCTATCGCGATGGCGGGTACGATCACCTGATCGTCGTCGCCGTACAGGGTGTCGCCTTCCAGCGTGGCCAGCTTGTCCAGCACCCGCAACTGAGCGCCCAGTACCGAGATCGCGGTGCCCGGATCGTTCACCGCCGGCGACAGCGCGCGCGACGCGATTTCACTCAGCACGATCAGGCCGAAGCGCGGGTCGTTGTCGAAACTGCGCTCACGGTCGATGCTGATGGCGTCGATCACGTCCCCGTCGGCTTCGTCATTGTCGCTGTCGATCCATGCCAGCACCCGGTCGGGATCGACGAACATGCCTGGTAGCACCGCCAGGAAAATCCGGCCGCCGCAATCCTCGCTGCATTCGCGCAGCGCGCTGGCATCGATATGGGTGACATAGCCGATCTTGTCGCACCGCAATGGCCGGGCGCCGGGCGGAATGTCCGGCATCGCGCGGGCGGCGGGGCGCGGGCGGTGAGCGATAGACTCGACCGCCGCGATGGCGGCGCATTCGACGCGGCGGATGGTGTCGTGCACCCGGCCCAGTTGCGACAGATAGCTAATCCAGCGCAGCAGCGTGATGACGATCATCAGAATGACCGCGACCGTGCCCCCGAACAGCAGCACGCGCCCCTGTTCGCCGTAAAAGCCGGTGGACAGCGCCACGATGCCGACAATCGCGAACAGGAACCCGCCCAGAAAAGTGGAAAGCGCGTTTTGCGACGCGCTGTCCTCAGACAACAGCCGCACCGCGCGCGGGGTGACGTTGGATGTCGCGGCGCTGTAGGCGGACACCATCGCCGTCAGCGAAAAGGTGGTGACGGCCAACATGCTCGACGCGATGATACTCAGGATATTGTCGACCGCCGGGCCGCCGATGCTGGCGCTCAGTTCATACGGGATGAACGGCGCGATCATCGGCGCCAGCAGCGCCAGCACCACTGCCGCCAGCGAATAGGCGGCGGCGCGGAACCACAGGCGGCGGCTCAACAGGCGCCACAGCCATGCCGTGCGGCTCATCATCGGGCGGGACAGGCGGGGGCGATCATGCTGGCCGAACCCTCGCACGAACGCACCGGTTCCCCAAGCAGCTTGCGCGTCGGATCCGGCGCAACCGGGCGATCAGCCGCCCGCACGCCGCGCGACGATTTCGACGATGACGTCGCCTTCGCGGATCGAACGCGCTTCGGGATCGAAAAAGCCGAACGGCCGCCCGTCGCGATACAGCCGCACGCCAAGGCCGGTCTGAAGATTGGTCAGCGGCTGTCCGATTTCATGCGCGGCGGGGCGCCGTTCGGCCAGCTGGACGCGCCCGTCATAGCTGGCCAGGTCCATCATGTAATCGGCGACATGGCTGCCGCTGCACGAACTGGCCAGCAGCAGCCCGGCAAAGCTGACCGGGTTGATGACCGTCGTGGCACCCGCGGCGCGGGCGGGCAGTTCGTTGTCCTCTGCCTTGACGATCACGCTGATCGGCAGATCGGGGGCCAGATGGCGCGCGGTCAGCGTGATCAGGATCGAGGTGTCGTCGCGCCCCGCCGCGACGATCAGCGAACAGGCGCTGGCGACGCGCACGTCCATCAGCGTCTGGTCACGCGTGGCGTCGCCCAGCAGCACCGCGCAGCCCAGCTTTTCCGCTTCGCTCAACCGGTCATTGTCGCCGTCGATCACGACGATCGCGGTCGGGTCCCGCCCGCGCGCGACCAGTTCGTCGACGGCCTCCGACCCGGTCTTGCCGAAGCCGGCGACGACGATGTGGCCGGTCAGCTCACGCTGGATGCGTGCCATGCGCCACTTCTCCCATGTGCGCTTCAGAACGAAATCATAAGTGGTGCCGATGAACAGCAGCACCACGAAAATGCGGATCGGCGTGACGATCAGCGCGTCGAACAACCGCGCGCGTTCGGTCACGGGCGCGATGTCGCCATAGCCCGTTGTGGTGATCGAGATGAAGGTGAAATAGACGACATCGACGAAGCTGACCTGCCCGTCGAAATTGTCGCGCAGCCCCGCCCGGTCGAACCAGTGGACACCGATGGCAATGCCCAGCAGCGCCAGCACGGCGGTTACCCGCCAGCCGATCGACAGCCAGATCGGCAGTTGCGAACGCCGGGTCAGCGTGCCCGGGGCACCACGCCGGATCATCGGCGCGGCAACCGGCTGACGGGATCGACGGGGGTTCGCCCGTCGCGAATCTCAAAATGGAGCTCCGGCTGGTTGGCGGCGCCGGTGTCGCCCGACAGCGCGATAGTCTGCCCGCGCTTCACCGACTGGCCGCGCTGGACCAGCAACTGGCCGGCATGGCCGTAAACCGATGCCAGCCGACCGCCATGTTTCAGGATGACCAGTCCGCCCAGCGACGGAATGTCGCTGCCGGCATAGGCCACCACGCCGTCGGCGGCGGCGGTGACGGGGGTTTCTAGCGGCACGGCGATCTTGATCCCGTCATTGCGCTCACCGCTGGCGCCGGGGCCGAAGCGGCGGACGACCCGGCCGCCCCCAACCGGCCAAGCAAACCCGCTGGTCACGCGCGTCGGCTCCCCAACGGCTGCGGTAGAGGGCAGCACGCGGCGCGCGGTGGCGACCGGGCGCGCGGGTGCGGCGTTTTCGGCAATTGCGGGCTGGCTGCCGGTCACCAGATCGTCAATGTCCAGACTGAAGGCGGCGGCGCGTTCGGCCGCGCTGCGCGGGATCGAATCGACCGGGATCAGAACACGTTGCCCGGTGCGGAGGATATAAGGCTCCTCCAGCCTGTTGGCATCGACGATCCGTGACCATTCGACGCCATAAGCGCGCGCGATGGCGATGCCCGTCTGTCCCGCGCGGACCAGATGCCAGCGCCCGCCGGGAACCGACAGCCTTTGCCCCGGATAGATGGTGAAGGGCGGGGACAGCCCGTTTGCCCGCGCAATCGCTTCGGATGCGGCGCCCGTCCGGTCCGCGATGCGGCGCAGGCTGTCGCCGCGCTGGACGACATAGGTGCTGGGCGCGATGGTGCGGGCATCGGCCTGAACCGGGCGCGCTTCCCAGGCGGGCGGCGGGGCGGGCAGGGCGCGGACCTGTTCGCCGGGCTGCCGCCGCGCGGGTTCGGGCCGGGGCGTGGCCGGTTGCGGTCGAGCGACCGTCGGCGGAGAGCGCCCCTCCGGCACCAGGCAGCCGGCCAGCAGCATCGGGAAACCGATCGCTCCCGCCGTTCGTGCCATGCCTCCCATCGCGCCCACTTTCATGGCTCAGTCGCGATAGGCCGCGGTCAGCCGGTCCATCGACTCGCGATGCGTCAGGTCCAGATGCAGCGGCGTCACCGCGATGAAACCGTCCTGCACCGCTTCCAGATCGGTCGAATGGGCGGGCGTTTCGACCGTGGGGCCAAGCGCAAACCAGTGATATTCATATCCGCGCGGGTCGCGGTTCGACACGATCTGCAACCGGCCATAATCGCGCAGCCCCTGTCCCACCACACGCACGCCCTTCACCTGATCGGCGGGCAGGGCGGGGAAGTTGACGTTGACCAGCGTGCGCGGCGCCCAGGGCATGTCGACCAGCGGCGCCAGCACCCGCGCACCCCAATGCGCGGCTGCGTCGAAGGGAACGGTGTCGCCCATCCCCTCACGCGCATAGACCTGGCTGAACGCGATGGATCGCACGCCCGCCAGCGCCCCCTCCATCGCGGCGGACACCGTGCCTGAATAGGTGACGTCTTCCGCCAGATTGGCACCGCGATTGACGCCCGACAGAATCAGGTCGGGCGGACCGTCGGCCATGATCTTGGCCAGCGCCATCATCACCGCATCGGTTGGCGTGCCCGACACCGCAAAGCGCCGCTCGGCGAAGCAGCGGATTCGAAGCGGGCGGGTCAGCGTCAGAGAATGGCCCGCGCCCGACTGTTCCTCGGTCGGCGCGACCACCCAGACGTCGTCGGAAAACTGCGCGGCAATGTCCTCCAGCACCTTCAACCCCGGCGCATGATAGCCGTCGTCGTTGGTGACCAGAATACGCATCAGCGCGGCTCCAGCAGCTCGACGCCGCCCAGCCAGGGCCGCAGCGCCTCGGGCACGGCCACCGATCCGTCGGCCTGCTGGTAATTCTCGATCACCGCCACCAGCGTGCGCCCGACCGCAAGGCCCGATCCGTTCAGGGTATGGACAAAGCGCGTCGCCTTTTCGCCCTCAGGCCGGAAGCGCGCGTTCATGCGGCGCGCCTGAAAATCGCCGCAGGTCGAGCAGGACGAAATCTCGCGATAGCGATCCTGTCCGGGCAGCCACACTTCAAGATCAAAGGTGCGCGTCGCCGAAAAGCCCATGTCGCCGGTGCACAGCTTCATCCGGCGATAGGGAAGGCCCAGCCGCTCAAGGATCGTTTCCGCCGCGCGCGTCATCCGTTCATGCTCCTCGTCCGACGCATCGGGGGCGGTGATCGACACCATCTCCACCTTGTCGAACTGATGCTGACGGATCAGGCCGCGTGTGTCACGCCCCGCCGCGCCCGCTTCCGAGCGAAAGCACGGCGTCAGCGCGGTCAGACGCATCGGCAGCGCCTCAGGCTGCAGGATCGCCTGTGCGACGATGTTGGTCAGGCTGACTTCCGCCGTCGGGATCAGCCAGCGGCCATCGGTGGTGCGGAACAGATCCTCGGCGAATTTCGGCAACTGGCCGGTGCCGAACAGCGCCTCGTCACGCACCAGCACGGGCGGCACCACTTCCTCGAACGCGAAGTCGCGCGTCAGCGTGTCGAGCATGAATTGCCCCAGCGCCCGGTGCAGCCGTGCCGCCGCCCCCCGGATCAGCGTGAAGCGCGCGCCCGACAGCGCCGCGCCCCCTTCGAAATCGAGGCCCAGTGCGGGGCCGAGATCGGCGTGGTCGCGCGGCGTAAAGGTAAAGGCGGGTTTTTCGCCTACCGCCTTCTGCTCGGCATTGTCGTCCTCGTCCGCGCCGTCGGGCACATCGGCGGCAGGCAGGTTGGGAATGGCGGCCAGTTGTGCGTCCAGTTCGGCAGTGAGCGTGCGCTCCTCCGCCTCAAGCTCCGGCAGGCGGGTCTTGAGCGTCGCGACTTCCGCCATCAGCGCTTCGGCAGCGGCGTGATCGCCCTTGCCCTTGGCTGCGCCAATCGCCTTTGACGCTTCGTTGCGGCGGGCCTGTCCCACCTGAAGCTCGGTGACGATGGCGCGGCGGCGCTCGTCCAGCGCCACCAGATCGGCGGCGATGGGCGACAGGCCACGGCGTGCCAGCGCGGCGTCGAAGGATTGCGGGTTTTCGCGGATCAGGCGGATGTCGTGCATGTCCGCGCTATGGCCCGGCCGCCCCCGCCAGCGCAACCGGGAAGGCGTCCGGCGCGTTGATCGGGGGATTCGCAAACACGAAAAGGAGAAACGCGATGCAGATCCCCCATCAGGCTTTCGTGGTGGTCGCCGACGGGCGCAAGATGCTGTTCTTCCGCAACGAGGGCGATGCCGAGCATCTGAACCTGGTGGTTGAGCGCGTGCGCGAACAGGATAATCCATCGGACGGCGAACAGTCGACGGATCGTCCGGGCCGTGCCTTCTCAAGCGTGGGTTCGGGGCGCAGCGCGTATGAGGAAACCGATTTTCACCAGCTGGAGGAAGATCGCTTCGCGGCGGAAACCGCCGACCTGCTTCGCAAGCGGGCGCTTCGCAACGATTTCGACAAACTGGTTATCGTTGCCCCGCCCCGGACGCTGGGCGAGCTTCGCAAGCATTACCACAAGGAAGTTGCCGACCGGCTGGCGGGTGAACTGGACAAGGACCTGACCGGCCATCCGGTGCCTGAAATCGAAAAGGCGCTGGCCGCCGCCTGAACCTGTGCCCCTGCGGCGGGACCCTTGCGGGTGGCGCCGTTCGATCCGGCGGGCGGGCGCATTGCGCCTCCCGCCGGTGGGCCGTTCTTGCGCTCAACCCGCTTTATGCAAGGCGAAATTCGCGCAACATGTTCAGCGCAGGGCAATTCACACCACGCTATTACGGCGCAATCGTCCGCAACTGGCGGATTTTGCGCGCTTGTAGTGGGCGTTGGCGCCTTCTATAGGCGCAGCCCAAGGCAAGAGGTCCCGGACGTCCGCGGCATGGGGGTGCCGCGCCGGCCGTCCCGGTCTTGGAGAGTGGCATGGCGACTGCGTTGGATCGTTTCGAGAAGCCCGGCAATGCCGAGGAAGTGCCTGCGTCGATTGGTGACGGGACGGGTTATCGCCCCAGTCCGGACGAACCGTTCATGAACGAACGGCAGCAAGCCTATTTCCGGGCCAAGCTGCACGCGTGGAAGGACGCGATCCTGAAGGAGGCTCAGGCGACACTGGGGCAGCTTCAGATCGACTCGCTGCGTGAAGCCGACCTGACCGACCGCGCGTCCAGCGAGACCGACTGGTCGATCGAACTGCGCACCCGCGATCGCCAGCGCAAGCTGATCTCCAAGATCGACGCTGCGCTGCGCCGTCTGGACGAGGGCGAATATGGCTATTGCGAGGTGACGGGCGAACCGATCAGCCTCGCACGCTTGGAGGCCCGACCGATCGCGACCATGACGGTGGAGGCGCAGGAGCGGCACGAGCGCAACGAAAAGGTCTCCCGCGAAGAATAGGGCCGGACCATCGCGGACACAAATTAACGGTTTGGACACCGATTGTTGATGTAAGCGACTGGAACACCGTTCCTGTCAGTCAACTCGAAGTGCCGCGATGGACCGTTATCAACCCGATCCCAACGAAGAGGACGCTTACGCGGCCAAGCGTGCTGCGGCGCGTGACAGTTTGTTGCTGGCTGCGGCACTGCGGATCAACGGCGTCGAACATAATGTCCGCGTCCGCAATCTGTCGGCGGGCGGGCTGATGGCCGAATATCCGGGTCAGGTCGAACTGGGGCAGCCGCTTAGCATCGACGTGCGCGGCATCGGCTGGGTCGAGGGGCGCGTCGCGTGGGCCACCGATGGCCGCGTCGGCATCGCCTTCTCGGCTCCGGTCGATCCCAAGCTGGCGCGCAAGCCCGTGGCCGCGAAAAAGACCAGCGACAACAAGGGCTGGCTGCATGTCTATCCGGCGGCAACGCCGCCCGTCGTCAAACGCTGATCGCCGCGCCGGTCCCGCACCGTCGATGAACGGCGCGGGTGGCGTGCTGCGGCGTCAGATCGACGCAATCTCTTCCTTGACGCGCAGCTTGCGACGCTTCAATTCGCCCAACAACGCCTGATCGGGCAACGGTCGCTGGGTTTCGGTCGCGATGCGGCGATCCAGCGTGGCGTGCTTGGCTTCAAGCGCGTTCATGTGCGAGGTCTGCATTGCTGCGGTCTCCTTGCTCTTCAGTTGGGGGTCTTGGAGTAAATCACCAATCGACCTGCTTGTCGCGCCCCAATCGCCATGCGACACGATATGTCGAACCGATTTGCGCGCCGGACGGTTCGTCGCGCGATTGTTCGAGCAGGCGAGGGGGGCGACCAGCCATGGATGAGGGCGAACTGAGCCGCCGACTCGAATTGTTGCGGGTCGAGCATCGCGATCTGGACGATTCGATCTCCGCATTGCGCGAGTCGGGTACGGGCGACCAGCTTCAGCTGGCCCGCTTGAAGAAGCGCAAGCTGCGCCTGCGCGACGAAATCGCCCGGATCGAGGACGAACTGGTACCCGACATCATCGCGTAGCGGGCGGCTCGCGACAAAGCGCGCCAGTTCGGGACAGGCCGTGCATTGCCACTAAAACAGGTGTTTCGCGCGACTTTCGGTCATGGCATCGACAACGGATGTTCCATGAGCCTGCAGCCCGTTTCGAGCGTCGCCTGATCGACAGCCTTTATGCCGAGGCACTGCTGTTGGCGGACGATACACGCGATTACTTCGACGGGTCGGGACGGGCCGAGCGCGACTCGCTGGCGCCGTTGGAACGCGTTTCGCTGTCGTGCGAGTCGCTGCGGGTCACGACGCGGCTGATGCACATCATCGCCTGGCTACTGACGCAACGGGCGGTACTGGCGGGCGAACTGGCCCCATCTGACGCGTTGGACGGAACAAGGCGGCTGGGCGAATCGCCCGCCAGCGATCCGGTCGCGCTGGCGCGACTTCCCGAACGTGCAAAGGCGTTGGCGCTGGCCAGTGCGCGGTTGCACGACCGGGTGGCCCAGCTCGATTCGGCTCAGGTCAGTGCCGTGCCCCCCGCCAGTCCGGCGCGAGTGATGATGGAGCGGCTGGCCGGCGCCTTCTGAACCGCGCAGGCACGATCGCCCTCAATCCTCGCCGAAGCGTTCCTCGACCAGCTGGCAAAGGGCCTCCACCGCATGTTCGGCGGTGCTGCCGTGCGCGCTGATGGTGATTTCGTCGCCCATCGCCGCGCCCAGCATCATCAGGCCCATGATCGACGTGCCGGTCACGCGCGATCCGTCCTTTTCGACCATGATCTCCGTCGATTGGGCAGAGGCCAGCGTCACGAACTTGGCACTGGCGCGGGCGTGCAGGCCGCGGCGGTTGGTGATGCGGACCGTCCGGCTGACGGCGGTCATGCGGCAGCCTCGCCCAGCACTTCGGACGCGACGGAGATATATTTGCGGCCCGCTTCTCGCGCAGCGGCAACGGCGTCGGTCACCTTCATCGTCTTGCGCGCGCCGCCCAGGCGGATCAGCATCGGCAGGTTGATGCCGGCGATCACCTCGACCCGGCCCGTTTCCAGCAGCGAAATCGCCAGATTGGAGGGTGTGCCGCCGAACAGGTCGGTCAGCACGATCACGCCACGTCCGCCATCGACCTCAGCGATCGCGCGGGCGATGTCGGCGCGCCGTTCCTCCATATCGTCCTCAGGGCCGATACAGATGGTGGCAATCGCGTCCTGTTTGCCGACGACGTGCTCCATCGCGACCACGAACTCTTTGGCAAGGCGCCCGTGGGTCACAAGGACCAGGCCGATCATGGGAGTTTCCGTCATAACCTTCTAGTCGAGACCGGCGCGCCTTCCAGCGAGTCCTGGGGCGCCGTGTTCAGATCACGATGTTGTACCGTGGGCGAAAATCCTTCGTCGCTCAACCGCCCCGCCACCCGGTCGGCCAGATGGACCGAACGATGCCGCCCGCCGGTGCAGCCGAAAGCGACGGTCACATATGCCTTTCCCTCGGCCCGGTAGCGGGGAAGCAGCATCAGCAACAGGTTCTCGATCGCCTCCACCGCCTGATTATAGGCGGGGTCGCCGCGCACATAATCGGCGACGTCGGGATCGAGTCCCGTTCCGGGACGAAGGGCGGGCACCCAGTGCGGGTTACGCAAAAACCGCATGTCGAACACCAGGTCGGCACTGCGCGGCAATCCGCGCGCAAAGCCGAAGGACATGACCGACAGCGTTGGCTCGCCGCGGCCCTCACCCCCGAACGTCGTGCGAATCTGCGCGGCCAGTTCGTTGGAGGACATGCCGGTCGTGTCGATCAGCCGCCCGGCCCAATGGCGCAGCGGCTGGAGCAGTTCACGCTCGCGATTGATGCCGTCGGCGGCGGGGCGATCCAGCGCCAGCGGGTGGCGGCGGCGCGTTTCCGAATAGCGGCGGACCAGCTCGGCACCCCCGCAATCCAGGAACAGCATGCCGATCTCGCGCCCTTCATCGGCCAGTTCCTGCACGCGTGCGGCAATGCGTGCGGCGTCGAACCCGCGTGTGCCGATGCCGATGCCCAGCGCCAGCGGTCGGTCGTCATTCTCCGCGCCTTCGGCCGGTGCGGTGGCAAGCAGCCGGTCGAGCAGCAGCAGCGGCAGATTATCGACGACTTCCCAACCCAGATCCTCCAGTGTGCGCAGCACCGTGGATTTGCCCGCACCCGACATGCCGGTGACGAGCAGGATACGGCGCGGCGGGGCCGGGGCAGGGGATGGGGCGTTCGCCTCGCTCATGCAGGCTCAGTATCGCCGATCACGCGGGCAAGCGCCAGTTCAACCTTGATCGGCGCCGAGGATTCCAGCGCAGCTAGCCCCACACAGGGCAATTGCACGCCCGCAATGGGCCGGGTCCGGTGTTCCAGCGGCATGCGTTCGGGTTCGGTTTCGCTGCGAACCACCAGCGCCACGGGTACGTCGTCGATCCATGGCATCGCCACGATGCCCAGCCCGCGCACTTCCATGCGGCCCCGGATGGTCGCTGGTGCAGACGCGAGCAGCAGGCCGTCGCGGTGATGCAACAGGGTCTGGTCATCGCTGACCAGCGTGGCGCCCCGGTCGATCAGCCGCAGCGCTAGGTCGGACTTGCCCGCGCCCGACCGCCCTTCGATCAAGACGGCATGGCCGCCGATCGCGACGCAGGTGGCGTGGCACAGCTCGTATTCGGGGGCAGTCATGGCTCGATCGGTTCCCCGTTCCCCTCGGCGGCGGGCAGGCGCACGACGAAGCGCGCACCGCTGACCCGATCCTCACGCGATTCGACATGGATGGTACCGGCATGGCCCTCCACAATCGTCCGTGCGATGGCAAGGCCCAGCCCCGAATGCTGGCCGAACGCTTCGCCTTCGGGGCGGACCGAATGGAAGCGGCGAAAGATCGCTTCGCGCGATTCGGGGGGTACGCCGGGGCCTTCGTCCTCGACACGGACGGTGATGACGCCGTCGCTGCGGCTGGCGCCGACCGACACGGTGGCGTCGCGCGGGGAAAAGGACACGGCGTTGTCGATCAGGTTTTCGAATACCCGCGCCAGCCGTGACCCTTCGCCCGCGACGATCAGCGGCGCCCCGCCGGGCAGGTCCAGCCGCAGCCGCACCCCGCCGGGCAGACCGCGCGCTTCCCAGGCGGCGACGATGGCCGACAGCATCGCAGACAGGTCCAGCGCCTCGAACTTGGCGCGGCTCAACTGCGCGTCGAGCCGGGATGCGTCGGAAATGTCGGTTATCAACCGGTCCAGCCGCAGCACGTCGGCACGCACGATATCCAGCAGCTGCGCCTGAAGCGCCGGGTCCTTGACCATGCCCAGCCCCTCCACCGCCGAACGCAGCGACGCCAGCGGATTCTTCAACTCGTGCGTCACATCGGCGGCGAACGCCTCGGTCGCGTCGATGCGTGCGCGCAACGCCTGGCTCATGTCCGACAGCGCGCGGGCCAGCATGCCGATCTCGTCGCGGCGGCTGGGCAGGCGGGGCACCACCACTTCGCGCGCGCGCCCCAGCCGGACGCGCACCGCCGCGCGCGCCAGCCGCCGCAGCGGACGGATGATGGTGCGTGCCAGGAACAGCGACAACAGGATCGAAACCAGCGCCACGATGGCCAGCACGACGCTCAGCCGCCAGCGTTCGGCACGCACCACGCTGGTAATGTCGCGCGCATTGACCGTGGTGAGCAGCGTGCCGCGCGCGCCAAGCGGGGCGGCGGCGGTGATGACGGGCGATCGATCCGGCGCGCGCCACAACGACGCGGGCGCCTCATGCGTCTGGAACGCGCGGCGCACATCGGGCCAGCGATATCCCTGCCGCCGGGGCTGTTCGCGATACAGCGGCGCCCGGTCCGCACCGACCACGGTGTCGATCCCCGCATCCAGAAACCGCCCGATCGCCTGTCCCATCGGATCCTTGTCCGGGTCGCGCAGCCGGAAATTGGCGACGCCCAGCGCGCGGCTGTCGTGGCGCTGCACCCCGGCGGGGTCAAAGGTGCGGATGCGCGTGCCGGTTTGCTTGGCCAGGCGGGTGACCAGTACTTCCTCGTCGCTCATCCGGGTGGCCATCAGCGCCTGCGCGATCAGCCGCGCTTCCCGGCTGGCTTGCTGCAGCCGCGCGTCGATCAGGCGCGTGCGATAGCTGTCGAGGTAAAAGAACCCGCCCGCCAGCAGCGCCAGCGCGAAGATGTTGACCGCCAGAATGCGCGGGGTGAGGCTGACGCGACCGGACCAGCGTATGGAAAGGTCGCTGTCCTCACTCTTCCGAGAAGCGATAACCTGCTCCATACAGGGTTTCGATGGCGTCGAACTTTGGGTCGACCTGCCGGAACTTGCGCCGGACGCGCTTGATGTGGCTGTCGATCGTCCGGTCATCGACGTAGATGTCGTCCTGATACGCGGCGTCCATCAACTGGTTGCGCGTTTTGACAATACCGGGACGCTGGGCCAGCGTTTCCAGGATCATGAACTCGGTCACGGTCAGCGTGACATTCTGTCCGCCCCACATCACCTTGTGCCGGGCAGGGTCCATGACCAGCCGGCCACGCTCCAGCGCGGGTGCCGGCGCCTCTCCCTCATCGCCGGTGCCATTTCCCGCTGCCGCTTCGGTGCGGCGCAGGATGGCGCGGATGCGCGCGATCAGCAGACGCTGGCTGAACGGTTTGGCGATATAATCGTCGGCGCCCATGGCCAGGCCCAGCGCCTCGTCCAGCTCGTCGTCCTTGCTGGTCAGGAAGATCACCGGAATCGCCGATTTTTCACGCAGCCGGCGTAACAGTTCCAACCCGTCCAGCCGCGGCATCTTGATGTCCAGCACTGCCAGTTCGGGGGGATTGTCGATCAGCGCCTTCAACGCCGCCTCCCCGTCCGAATAGACGCGCGTCAGAAATCCCTCTGCCTGAAGGGCGATGGAAACGGATGTCAGGATGTTGCGGTCGTCATCGACCAGGGCGATCGTTGCGCTCATTCATCGGAAACCGCTGGACGATCCATGCCGTTGGCCTAGCCGAAAGTGCGGCCCGGCTCAATCGGCGTGTTTGGGACCGGTCACATGCTTGACGCCCGCGCGACGCATGGCGAGACCGGGATATGGTCTCCGCATCTCTGTCTGCCCCCGATTCCGCTCCGCTAAACCGACAGGCGTTGTCGCTCGCGCTGGGCGGCGGTGTGGCGGCGGCGCTGGTTGCCCTGTGGGGGCTGGGCGACGGGCGGGTGGCGATTTCGTTTCTGGCGGGGGCCTTGCTGATCGCAGGCGGCGTGCTCGCATGGTCGCGGCTGCGTGGTGCCAAGGCCGTGGCAGCGATGCCCGACTGGTCGCTGGCGCAAACGCTGGCGTCGATCAGCGAAGACGCGGTCGCGGTGTCGGATCGTTCGGGGCGGCTGGTCTGCGCCAACCCGGCCTATCAGCGGATGTTCGGCGGGCTGCCGATGCCGTCGGGCGTGCCGCTGGACGACGATTCGCAGGTCCGGCTGGACGATCTGGCGCGCGCCGCCTGGCGCGACGGGGAGGTGGAGGCCGCAGGTGCGCTGCGCGAAGGACGGGCTATCATGGTGCGGGTCAGCCGCGCGGGTGACTCGACGCTGGTGTGGCGGTTCGCGCCGGGGCGTGGCGACGGTGCGCCCGGTTTTGGCGGTCCCGATCCGCTGCCGCTGGCGGTGGCCGCGATCAAGGGTGAGGCGGGCGAGCGGCTGGGCCTGGCTGGTGTGATGGCGGTCGCGATCCAGCCCGATGGCCGGATCGAGGCGGCGAACCGCGTCTTTGCCACCCGCGCCACCGGCAGCGCCGACGGCGTGGTCGAGGGGCGCGACTTTGCGCGCCTGATGCTGCTGGAACCCGGCGGCCATCTGCGTTTCGAGCGGGAGGGGGAAGCGGGCAATCCCGTGCGCCTGATCCAGGTCCCACTTTGCAGCGGCCCGGAGTCGCCGCTGTTCCTGGCGCTGGTGGATGAAGAGGATGCGGGCCTGCCCGCTTCCATCGGCAATGATGTCGCGGCGCATGTCCGCGCGCTGGTCACGCTGTTGCCCATCGGCGTCGCGATGATCGACCGTGAGGGGCGCTTCGTTCACATGAACAGCGCCTTTGCCAGGGCCACTGCGGTCAAGGCCGCCGCGCCGCCGCTCTACCCCGGCGATCTGGTGGTGCGCGAGGACAAGGCCGCGCTGGCCGACGCGATCCGGCGTTTTTCGGGCGGCGCCAGCCATGCCGCCGACATGCAGGTCCGCCTGGCGATCCGGCCGGAAGAGCCGGTGTCGCTCACGCTGGCCGGTGCGCGCGGGCTGGGCGACGCGGCGGTGATCCTGTGCCTTAAGGAATCGGGGCAGGAAGGGCGCCTCAAGCGTCAGGTGGCACAGGCGACCAAGATGCAGGCCATTGGTCAGCTGGCCGGCGGCGTCGCGCATGACTTCAACAACATCCTGACCGCGATCATCGGTCACAGCGACCTGATGCTGAAACGCCATTCGCCCGGCGACAGCGATTATGACGATATTCAGCAGGTGCGCGCCAATGCCAATCGCGCCGCTGCGCTGACGCGGCAGCTTCTGGCCTTTTCCCGGCAGCAGACGTTGCGGCCGCAGGTGCTGCAACTGCCCGATGTCGTGTCAGAGGTATCGCACCTGCTGACCCGCCTGTTGGGTGAAACGGTGCGGCTGGAGGTCAAGCACGGTCGCGGGCTGGGCGCCGTGCGTGCCGATCCGGGACAGCTTGAACAGGTGATCGTCAACCTGTCGGTCAATGCCCGCGACGCCATGCTGTCCAAGGACCCAAGCGGCGCCGGAACGCTGACCATCGAGACGTTGAGCATCGACCGTGCAGAGGTGAAGCGGATGGGCAATGAGGTGCTGCCCGTCGCGGAATATTCGGTACTGCGGATCAGCGACACCGGCACCGGCATCCCGACCGATGTATTGCCAAACATCTTCGAGCCGTTCTTCACGACCAAGGAACTGGGCAAGGGCACGGGGCTGGGCCTGTCCACCGTCTATGGCATCGTCAAGCAATCGGGCGGCTATATCTTTGCCGATTCCCCGCCGGGGCGCGGGGCGACGTTCAGCATCTATCTGCCCGTCTATGCCGCAGGCGAACTGCCCGCGCCCAAGCCGGTAAAGCGTGCGCCGCGGCGCCAGCATACCTGGGGCAGCGGCACGATCCTGCTGGTGGAGGATGAAGCGATGGTGCGCGCGGTCGCCGAACGCGCGCTGTCGCGACAGGGTTACAAGGTGCTGGTCGCGGACCATGGCGAGGCCGCGCTGGATCTGCTGCAAAGCACCGGGCGACCTGATCTGCTGATCTCGGACGTGGTGATGCCCGTGATGGACGGCCCGACCATGGTGCGAAAGGTTCGCGAAAGCTATCCCGACCTGCCGATCCTGTTCATGTCCGGCTATGCCGAGGAACAGTTGCGCCGATCCATCGACCTCGAAAACGTGGCGTTTCTGCCCAAGCCATTCTCGGTCCAGCAGCTTGCCGAAGCGGCACGCGAAGCGCTGGGCAGCGATTGAGGGGTTGGCGTAGCGGCCCTGCCATGCTTATGACCGGTCGATGACCGAAGCCAAGCGTATCCTCATCGTCGAGGACGAGCCCCTGATCGCCATGATGCTTGAGGATTTCCTCGACGCGCTGGGCAAGGAGGTGGCCGGAACCGCCGAAACCGTCGCGAGCGCGCTCGACCGAGTCGCGGCTGGCGGCATCGACGCGGCGATTCTCGACGTCAACCTGCGGGGTGGCGAGAAAAGCTGGCCTGTGGCTGACGCGCTGGCAGCGGCGGACATTCCGTTCGTGCTGGCAACCGGCGGTGACACGGTGGCGCCCGACCATTCGTCGCGCCCGGTACTGGCCAAGCCCTTTACCATGGACGGTGTGGAGCGGGCACTCTCCTCGCTCTGATCGCGGCGGGCGACGGCCCGGCGATGGCGAACGCATATTGCCGCCGCGCATTATCGAAACCGTTGAAGTCGAAGAGGTTGCAGGTGACATTGCTGCGGGGCGAACAGGTGGCGACCGCCGACCGCGCCGCCGGGTGTCGGTAGCTGATGTCCGGCATCGCGGGGCTGTTCTATCCCGGCACACCAAAGCCCGTCGATCCCGGCCGGGTTGCGCACATGTGCGACGCCATGGCGCATCGCGGCCCCGACGGGGCAGGGGTGTGGACCGGACCCGGCATCGGGCTTGGCCATCGGCGGCTGGCCACCATCGACGCGAGCGGCGGGCGTCAACCCATGGCGAGCGAGGACGGCACGCTGACCGTCAGCTTTGACGGCGCCATCTATAACCTTCACGAATTGCGCGCAGGGCTGGCGGAAAAGGGCGCCCGGTTCCGCACCGACAGCGATGCCGAAGTGCTGCTGCACGGCTGGCGCGCGTGGGGGCCGGACTTGCTGTCGCGGCTGAACGGCATCTTCGCCATCGCCCTGCACGATGCGGCGCGCCAGACGCTGTTCCTTGCCCGCGACCGGCTGGGCGCCAAGCCGCTCCACCATGTCGAACTGGCTGACGGCGCGGTCGCCTTTGCCAGCGAGTTGAAGGGGCTGCTGGCCCATCCGCTGGTGCGCCGCTCGGTCGATCCCACCGCGATCGAGGATTTTATGGGCCTGGGCTACGTCCCCGACGACGCGTGCATCGTCGCCGGGGTGCGAAAGCTGGCGGCGGGGCATTTTCTGTTGATTCAGCGCGGGCATCCGGTGCCGTCGCCGCGCCAATGGTGGGACATCGACTTTTCGGCGCGCACCGGCGGCGGCGTCGCGGATCTGACCGAGGCACTGACCGGACGGCTGCGGGCGGCTGTGCGTTCCCGCATGGTTGCGGATTTGCCGCCGGGCGCGTTTCTGTTAGGCGACATCGATACGGCAGCGGTCGTCGCGCTGATGGCGGAATCGTCGAAGCAGGCGGTGCGGACTTTCGCCGTCGGCGCTGATGCCGGCGATGCGGATGAGCGCGCCACCGCTCGCTCGATCGCCGCGCGTTTCGCGACCGATCATCGCGATGCGGCGGTGGGGGATGAAGACCTTGCACTGATCGACACTCTTGTCGCCGCCTTTGACGAGCCGTTTGGCGATCCGTCCGCACTGGCCACCTATCGCCGGTGCGAACTGGCGCGCGGGCGGGTCAGCGTGGCGCTGTCGGGCGTGGGCGCGGACCAGGCGCTGGCGGGCGATCCGCGCCACCGCGACCATGTGGTGGAGGGGCGGATGCGTGCGGTGATGCCTGCGCCGCTGCGCCGCGCGGCGGGCGCGCTTGGCCGCATCTATCCGCAGGCCGATTGGATGCCCCCTCCCATGCGCGCGCGCACCCGGCTGCTGGCGCTGGCAGAGGATGGGCCGACCGCTTATGCGAAAGGCGTCAGCGTGACGCGGCCCGAATTGCGCGCGCGGCTATATAATGATGCGATGATGCGCGCGCTGGGCGACCATGCGGCGGAACTGCGATATTGGCGGACCATGCGCGCGGCGCCGGGTCGCGACGCGTTGGACGCCGCGCAATATGCCGATCTTCGCCACGCCTTGTCCGGTGGTATTCTGACGGAGATCGACCGCGTCGGCATGGCGGCGGGGCTGGAGGTGCGCGAACCGCTGCTCGACCACCAGTTGATCGAATTTGCCGCCACCTTGCCCATATCGCTGCGGATTCGCGGCGGGCAGGGCAAATGGCTGATGAAGCGCGCACTGGAGCCATGGTTGCCGCGTGAGGTGCTGTATCGCTCGCCACCGGTGCCGGTGGCGCCGCTTGGCGTATGGTTTCGCGGACCGCTGGCGGAAGAGGGGCTGGCACTTGCCCGTGCGCCGATGCTGGCAAACTGGTTTCAACCCGCTGCGATCGAAACGCTGGCGCGCGATCATCAGGCCGGGCGCGCCGATCATGGCCGCACCCTGTGGCAGCTGATGATGCTGGAACGCAGCACCCGCCGCCTGTTCGGCTGATTCGCCGTCTGATTGTCCGAAAAATGGTCGGGGCGACAGGATTCGAACCTGCGACCCCCACACCCCCAGTGTGATGCGCTACCAGGCTGCGCTACGCCCCGACCGGAGCCGGGGCCTCTACGCGCATCGCGTGGGCGATGCAAGCGCCGCGTTCAGGCGGTGGGTGCGAAAGATGTGTCGGCGCGCACTTCGTTCAGAAACCCGCGCGCCTGCCCCGCCAGCGCGCGCGCCTGTGCCGCCAGTCTTTCGGCCAGCGTCTGCATCTCTGCCGATGATTCGCGGGCAAGTGTGGCCTGATCGCCGATGCCCTGTGCCTGGGCGCGCATCGCCTCTGCCCCCGATGCGGCTTCGCCGACATGGGTGGCGATGGTGTGCATGGTGCCGCGCTGGGTTTCGGCAGCGTCCATGATCCGGGTCGAGCGATCAGCGATGCTGCGGACGGCACCGTCGATCCTGCGATGCGCTTCGGTCACGTCGGCGATGGCGGCCTGAACATCGGCAACATGGGTCGCGACGGTGTCGGCGGCGCGCGCGGTCTGCGTCGACAATTGTTTGATCGCCCCGGCCACCACAGCAAACCCGCGCCCGGCATCGCCGGCACGCGCCGCCTCGATCGTGGCGTTCAGGGCCAGCATGTTCACTTCGCCCGCGATGCTGCCGATGATCTGGGCAATCGCGCCGATCGATTCGGCGGATCTGCCCAGCGCCTCGGTCCGGGCGGCGCCGTCGCCCACCACCGACACGGCATCGGCCACCAGCGCCTGTGCCGCGCGCGTGTCATCGGCCACGCCGGTCAGGGCGTGCAGCAGGGCGCGGCCCTCGGCCTCGATCTCCTCAAGATGGCGTGCGCCACGGGCGGTGGTGGACGCCATTTCGGCAGCGCGCGTGCCTGCGTCGGCGGCGCGGACGTCGGTGGCGTTGCCGTGATCCTTGATCGCGTCGGCAAGCTGGGCCAGTTCGCACGCCAGCCGCTCAACCTCGGCTTCGAAACCGATGCTGGCCTGTTCGATCCGCGTTGCCCGTTCCAGCTGGCCGCGCGCGCGCTCAGCCTCGTTGCGGGCGGCCAGCAGCACCAGCCGCCGGTTCGACAGTGTGGCGAACAGCCGCCCCGCGCGCGTCAGGATCATGCCCTCGCTGCCGTCAGCCGCCTGATAGCATGCGATCAACTCTGCCACCGGACGCCCCGCATCCACGATCGGCACAGCGCGGATATAATCGCACAGGCTGGCGCCATAGGCCGGGTTGCGCAGCAGCGCGTGCCCATAGGGGTTTAGCAGCAGCTGGCGGATATCGCGCTCCAGCAGGCCACCGACCGGGCGCACATCGTCATCGACCACCGCGATGAAGCGTGCGTCTGGATTGCGCTGGAACAGATCGGCCGCCACCTCAAGCCGGGCATCGCGGGCGATCGCCAGGGGCGCGCGCTCGGCGGGGGTCAGCCAGTCGACGTTGCCGCCGGTGGGTGCGTCGGGGATGGCGGTGGTCGACGGTCGAAACATGCTGCATCTGCTAAGGGCGGTGCGTTAACGCGTGCTTAGGATTTGGTGACACTTCAATGACGGCAATACGGCGATCGGTGCGCAGTGGTTGCATGGCAGACCCCTGCATGATAGCGCGCGCCGCTTGAACGGGGCGCTTCGTCCCGCCCTTCGAACACAGGCGTTTTCGACCCCATCATGTTCGTTTCTCCCGCATTCGCTCAATCCGCCGGCGCAGCGTCGCCCGGCATCGCTGGTCAGATCATCGGCATCGCGCCGCTTATCCTGATCTTTGTCGCCTTTTATTTCCTGATGATCCGTCCGCAGCAAAAGCGGATGCGCACGCTTCAGAACGCGATCGCCAATGCAAAGCGCGGCGATACCGTGGTCACTGGCGGCGGCCTGGTCGGCAAGGTGACCAAGGTCGAGGATCAGCATCTTGAGGTCGAGATCGCCCCCAATGTCCGCGTGCGCGTGGTCAAGGGGACGATTGCCGATGTGACGCCGCTGGGCGGCAAGCCGGCCAACGACTGATGCTGGACTTTCCGGCCTGGAAGAAGTGGCTCACCTGGGCCACGGTGGTTTTCGGCGTCCTGCTGTCGGTGCCGTCGCTGTTGCCGCCGTCGGTTTCGAACCAGCTTCCCGGCTGGATGACGCGGACCACGGTCAATCTCGGCCTCGATCTGGCGGGCGGCAGCTATATTCTGCTCGAAGCGCAGACCAGCGACGTCCGCAATCAGCGCCTTGAGTCGATGCGGGACACCATTTTAGGTGAAATGCGCCGCGCGCCGCGCATTGCCATCGGTGACATTTCGACTCGCGACGGTCGCGTCAGCTTCATGGTCCGCGACGTCAGCCAGGTCGATGCCGTGCGTGAGCGGCTGTTGCCGCTGACGGCGGGCGCGGGGCTGACCGGCCAGCGCGACTGGGATATCGAAGTGCGCGACACCACGCGCTTTGTGATGACCCCGACCGAAGCGGGCCTGACACAGGCGGTCGAGCAGGCGATGGTCGACGCGACCGAAGTCGTGCGTCGCCGCGTCGACGAACTGGGGACCCGCGAACCGACGATCATTCGTCAGGGCGCGAACCGTATCGTCGTGCAGGTTCCGGGTCTTCAGGACCCGCAGGCGCTGAAGGAATTGCTGGGCAAGACCGCGCGTCTTGAATTCAAGCTGGTCGACACGACCGCCGACCCGGCAGCAATTGCCCGCAATCAGGCACCGATCGGCAGCCAGATCCTGCCCTATCCCACGGCTGGCGGGCCGATCGCGGTTCAGCGTTCGACGATCATTTCGGGCGACCAGATCGCTGACGCGCGTCAGGAATATGATCCCCAGACCGGCGCGCCAATCGTCGGCATCCGTTTCAATGCGGAGGGCGGTCGCCGCTTTGCCCGTGTGACGCAGGAGAATGTCGGCAAGCCCTTTGCCATTATCGTCGACAATTCGGTGATCTCGGCGCCCAACATCAACGAACAGATCCTTGGCGGCGCGGCCAGCATTTCGGGTGGGTTCACCGTCGAAAGCGCCAATCAGCTCGCGATCGCGCTGCGTTCGGGCAAGCTGCCCGTTGACCTGTCGGTGATTGAGGAATCGACGATCAGCTCCGAACTGGGTGCCGATTCGCGTACTTCGGGCATCATCGCAGGTGCCATCGGCACGCTGGCGATCATCATCCTGATGCTCGTCGCCTATCTGCGCTTCGGTGTGTACGCCAACATCGCGCTGGTCGTTAACGTGCTGATGATCATCGGCGTCATGGCGCTGTTCAACGCGACGCTGACGTTGCCGGGCATCGCCGGCTTCGTGCTGACCATCGGTGCCGCAGTCGACGCCAACGTGCTGATCAACGAACGAATCCGTGAGGAACGGCGGCGCGGGCGCAGCGTCAATGCCGCAGTCGAGTTCGGCTATCGGGAGGCGACTCGCGCAATTTTTGATGCCAACGTCACCAACGCCATTGCGGCGGTCATGATGTTCGTGTTCGGCGCGGGACCGGTTCGCGGGTTCGCCGTCGTGCTCATCATCGGTATCGTCACGTCGGTCTTCACCGCGGTCACGTTCACCCGCCTGATGGTCGCGAACTGGCTCCAGAAGCGTCCGCGCGAGCTGGTGATCTGAGGAACAATTTCATGCATCCGCTCAAGCTCGTTCCCGATAACACGAACATCGATTTCATGGCGTTCCGGCGCATTGCCGCCGTCATCTCCACGGTGCTGGTAATCGCTTCGATTGCGCTGCTCGCCGCGCGGGGGCTGAATTTCGGCATCGATTTCGTTGGTGGCCAACTTGTCCGCGTGTCGTTCTCGCAAGACGTCGAGATCGATCAGCTTCGCCAGCGTGTCGAAGCGCTCGGCGTTGGCGATGCGACGATCCAGCAGTTCGGCAGCCCACGCGAGATCGCCATCCGGATGCCGGTGCCCGAGAATGAGACGCCGCAGTCGGCCAGCCAGGCGGCGCAGAAGCTGCGCGACACCATCGAGTCGGCTTATCCCGGCGCGCGGGTCGGGTCGGTCGAGGCGGTGTCGGGCAAGGTGTCGGGCGAGTTGTTCGAAAAGGGTGCGTTGGCTCTTGGCCTCGCGATGATCGCCATCGCGATCTATATCTGGTTCCGGTTCGAATGGCAGTTCGGCGTCGGCGCGCTGCTCGCGCTGGCGCAGGATATGCTCGTCGTACTCGGTTTCTTCGCGTTGACGCAGCTCGAATTCGACCTAAACACCATCGCTGCACTGCTGACGATCATCGGCTATTCGCTGAACGACAAGATCGTCATCTTCGACCGTGTTCGCGAAAACCTGCGCAAGTTTCGGCGCATGGGTATCGTCGAGATCCTGAACCTGTCGATCAACGAGACGCTGTCGCGCACGGTAATGACCTCGCTGTCAATTACCATGCCGCTGCTGGTACTCGTCTTCTTCGGCCCGGACGTGATCTTTGGTTTCAGCCTTGCGATGGCGCTGGGCATCATCGTCGGTACCTGGTCTTCGATGTTCGTCGGCAACGGTATCCTCATCCAGTTCAACGTATCGCCCGAAAGCTTCGATCAGAAGGCCGTCGGGGCGAACGCCAATGCGGAGCGTGTTGCCCCGCGCGAGCGTTGATCGTTCATGCGAATGGATCGTGATGCGCGCGGCGAGGGGCCGCTGATTACCGCAATTGTCGGGCGCGGCTTTCGCGTGGACGATGGCGTGTATGAAGGGTTGGCCATTACCCCGGTGCGCGCCGACGGCTGGGCACCGCCGCCCATCGCGGAACTGACGCTGGATCATCTGGCGCCCGTGCTGGCGGTCGATCCGGTGCCGGAGTTCCTCATTCTTGGCACCGGTACGCGGATGCTGCGCCCGCCGCGCACGCTGGTCGATGCGCTGGAGGCACGCGGTATCGGCATGGAGGCGATGGACAGCCGCGCCGCCGCGCGCGCATGGGGCGTCCTGCGCGCCGAATTGCGCTGGGTAACGGCCGCGCTTTACCCGCTCGACTGAGCGGTCAGGGGATCAGCGGCTTGGCGGCGCTGGCCGCCTTTCGCAGCCGATGTTCGCGCAGCGCGATATACAGGCCGCTACCGATCAGCAGCGGTGCGCCGATCCATGTCGTGTCGCTTGGCAGTTGATCGAACAACAACCAGCCGAACAGCGTCGCCCAAATGAGTGCCGAATAATCCATCGGCACGACGACCGACACCGGTGCATGGCGCAACGCCGCCGTTAATGCGATCTGACCCGCGCCTCCCACCGCGCCGACGGCTGCCAGCAGCGCCCAGGTGGCGGCGTCATGCGCGCGAAAGTCGAGCAACCAGGCAACGCCCAGTGGGGGCACCGACAATAGCGAGAACCAGAAAACCGTCGCTCCGGCACTTTCGGTGCGCCCGATCTGGCGCAGCAGGATCGAGATGACCGCGATCATGAACGCCGCCGCCAGGCCGACCGCCGCGCCCGTCAGCGGCACGCCATGGCCGCCCGGCTGTGCGATGATCAGGATACCGGCAAACCCCATCAGCACCGCACTCCAGCGATGAACCCCTGTCGGCTCGCGCAGCCAGAGCGCCCCCAGCAGCGTGGCAAAGATGGGCGCTGCGAACTGGAAACTGGTCGCCTCTGCCAGCGGCAGCAGGTGGATGGAGCCGAAGGTCGCGGTCATGCCCAGAAGTCCCGCGGCGGTGCGACCCAGATGTGCCGAAAACCGTTTGGTCCGCACGCTTTTCAGGTTGCCCGTGGCTGTCAGCCATCCAAGCACGATCGGCAGCGCGCAAAGCTGTCGAAAGAACATGGTCTCGCCAAGTGCGGCACCGCGCGCCTCGGCCAGTTTGACCAGCGCCGCCATCGTGCCCAGCAACGCGACCGCCAGCAGACGCAGGCCGATGCCCGTCAGGATGCGGTCGGTGGACATGCCCCATCGCTAGGCGCGGGCATGGTGCGCCGCAACGCTATTCTACGCGCATCTCGCGACGGCGCATGGGCATGGCATCAATGGTGCGGTTCAGGCGCTCGACCGCCACGATGTCCCTCCGCGCGCAGCTTCACCCCGCCGTCACGACCGATCAACAGGACGCCGAACGCGCGACTGGGTACCGAATAACGCTGTCGCAGTGCCGCAGCATAGTCGTGCGCGCCGGCAACCGTGTCACCGATCACCTCGATCACATGGACGTCACGTTCGATCAGCGCGGCGCGAGCGTCGCGCAGCATCGCCTGTTGCTGGCGCAACCGTGCATCGTCGCGGGCGGGGGCAAACAGCATGATAATGCGCGGGTTCGACAGGCGCGTTTCAATGGCGTCCGGTTGCGGCTGAACCGCGGCGGCAAGGCTTAAGGGTAGAAGCGAACCAATCACCCCCGATCAACGCAGCATTGCGCGGAAAGTGCCGCCTTTTCAGGCTAGTCCCGCTTGCGGATCAGTCCTTCCTGCGCGCAGCTGGCGACCAGCCGACCATCGCGGGTGTAGATGCGACCATGGTTCAGTCCGCGTGCGTGGCCCGACCACGGGCTGTCGGTCGTATAGAGAAGCCATTCGTCGGCCCGGAACGGTTCGTGCAGCCACACCGCATGGTCGAGGCTGGCAGTCTGGACGCTGCCCGTCATCCAGCTGACCCCGTGCGGCAACATGCAGGTGCCGAGCAGCGTCATGTCGCTGGCATAGGCCAGCATCGCGCGGTGCAGCGCCGGATCGTCGGGCAACGGGGCGACCACGCGGAACCAGCTATGCTGCACCGGTTCGCGCGGTGCGGGGGCGAACCATTCGCGCGGGTCGACGGGCCGGATTTCGATGGGGCGCGCGCGCAGGAAGAAGCGGCGAAGCTTCTCCGGCACCTGTGCCTGTATCTCGTCGCGCAGTTCGCTCTCGCTGCGCAGTGTCTCTGGCGCGGGCACGTCGGGCATCGGCCGTTGGTGCGTCAGTCCGCTTTCAGGCCGCTGGAACGACGCGATCATGTTCAGGATCGGCTGACCGCGCTGCATGGCGATGACGCGGCGATTGGCAAAGCTGCGCCCTTCGAAATCGCGCACCACGCGGTAGACGATCGGATGATCCTCGCTGCCCGGCCGCATGAAATAGGCATGGAGCGAATGCGCGACCTTGTCGTCGTCGATCGAACGCTGTGCTGCCTGAAGCGCTTGGGCGATGACTTGCCCGCCGAATACGCGACCGACGCCGCCGGGCTGGCGGCTGCCGCGATACAGGTCGGTGTCGATCGTCTCGACATCGAGCAGCGTGGTCAGTTCCGCGACCAGCGCATCGGGCGTGGTCGCGCGTTCGCCGTCGGCCATCAGTAACCATTCTCCCGCGCCAGGGCGTCGGCGTGGAAATTGCTGTCGCCGAACATCTCGGCCAGGACGCGTGCGCGCTTCATGTAAAAGCCGATGTCATATTCGTCGGTCATGCCGATGCCGCCATGCATCTGCACGCCTTCCTGCACGGCCAGTGTGGTGGCAAGCCCCGTCATCGCCTTTGCCACCGCCGTCGCCTGTGCCGCGCGCGGATCGTCTGCGTCGAGCAGTTGCTGCGCCTTGAGCACGGCGGCGCGGGCGACCTCCATTTCCGAATAGAGATGCGCGGCGCGGTGCTGAAGCGCCTGAAAGCTGCCGATCGGCTGTCCGAACTGTTTGCGCTGCTTCAGATAATCGGTCGTCATGTCCATCGCGCCACCGCCGACGCCCAGCAGTTCGGCAGCAACGCCGGTGCGCCCGGCGGCCAGCATCCGGTCGATTACGGCGCGACCGCCATCAACCTCGCCCACTACGGCATCGGCGTCGACCGCCACGCCGTCAAAGCGCACCTCGCTGGCCAGGCTCGCATCGGTCAGGCGGCGCGGATCGGTGGTCAGCCCGTTGCTGTCGCGGGGAAGCGCGAACAGCGTGATGCCGTCCGCCTCATCGGCGCTGCCGGCGGTGCGCGCGGCGACCAGGATCAGGTCGGCGACATGGGCGTGGTGGACGAACCTTTTGGTGCCAGACAGGCGAAAGCCATTGCCCGAACGCTCCGCCGTCATCGCGACGCGACCGTCATGTTTGGCACCTTCGTCAATGGCCAGCGCGGCGACGGTTTCGCCCGCGACGATGGCGGGGAACCAGCGTTCGGCATGGGCGGTGCCACCCAGCGCCGCGACCGCCGCCACCGATGTGGTGAGGAACGGGGAGGGCGACAGGTTGCGGCCGATTTCCTCCATCACCACGCCCGCTTCGACATGGCCAAGGCCGAGCCCGCCCTGCGCCTCTGGCACCATGATGCCGGTGAAACCCATTTCGGCGAATTGCCGCCACAGGTCGCGGCTGAACCCGGTTTCGTCCCTGGCATCGCGCAGGGCGCGCATGTGCCGCACGGGCGAATGTTCGGCCACGAAATCGCGTGCGGTATCGCGCAGCATCGTCTGTTCGTCGTTCAGGAAAAGCGGCATTTCAGGTCCCTCCCGCAGGTCCGGTCGCTGCCGGACCGTCATTCGTCACGCGCCCGGCAGTTCCAGGATGCGCTTGGCAATGATGTTCAGCTGAATCTCGCTGGTTCCGCCCTCGATCGAATTGGCCTTGGTGCGGAGCCATGCACGCGCCCTGGCGCCGCCGTTCGATGCTTCGCTTTCCCATTCCAGCGCGTCCGAACCGCCCGCCGCCATCACCAGTTCGTGGCGACGCTTGTTCAGTTCGGTGCCAACATATTTCATCATGCTGGGCTGCGCGGGGTGGGCGCGACCGGCCTTCAGTTCATCGATGAACCGCTCCGACATCGCGGCAAAGGCGCGCGTGCGCACGTCGAATTCGGCAATCGCCGCGCGCAGCAGCGGGTCGGCCAGCCGGCCCTTGTCGTCCAGCCCGATCGTCGCGATGGCGCCTTCGACCAGCGGATTGCCGCCCGTTCCCTGACCCAGGCCCATGCCGGAAATCATCTCCCGCTCATGGCCGAGCAGATATTTGGCGACGTCCCAGCCCTTGTTCTCGTCATGGATGCGGTTCTTCTTGGGCACGCGCACATTGTCGAAAAACGTCTCGCAAAAGGGCGAATAGCCGCTGATCAGCAGAATCGGCTTGGTCGAGACCCCGGGCGATTCCATGTCGAACAACAGGAAGCTGATGCCGCCCTGTTTCGATTCGCGCGACGTGCGAACCAGACAGAAGATCCAGTCGGCCTTGTCGGCATAGCTGGTCCAGACCTTTTGCCCGTTGACGATGTAATCCTCGCCAGCATCCTCGGCACTGGTGGCGAGGCCGGCGAGATCGGACCCGGCATTCGGTTCCGAATAACCCTGACACCAGCGGATCTCGCCGCGCGCGATGCGGGGCAGATGTTCGAGCTTCTGCTCCTCGGTCCCGTATTTGAGCAGGGCCGGGCCGAGCATCGAAATGCCGAAGCTGGACAGGGGGTTGCGACAGCCCAGCGCCGCCATCTCCTCCTTCAGCACCTTTGCCTCCGCCGGGGACAGGCCGCCGCCGCCATAGGCCGCGGGCCAGTCGGGTACGGTCCAGCCGCGCGCGGCCATTGCGTCCATCCATTCGCGCTGGCCGGGCTGATAGCTCGCCTTGCGGCCGCCCCAGCACACATCCTTTTCGCTGCGGACGGGCTGGCGCATTTCGGGCGGGCAATTGGCCTGAAGCCAGGCGCGGGTTTCGGAACGGAACTGGGACAGGTCAGTCATCACGCGGCTCCTTGAAGCTGGCGGTCGATCAGCTGGGCAATGGCGATGGCGCGGTGGTCGCGACGTGGCGCGGTGATGACCTGCACCCCGGCGGGTAGGCCATCGACGCGTCCAACCGGCACGACGCATGCTGGGAGGCCGGGATAGGTCGCCAGCCCTGCCCAGATCAGATGCGCGTCATAAGCGGAGTCGCGTCCGTCGATGGTCAGGCTGCGCTCACCAATGGAGCGGTGGTCATGGGGAAAGGCCAGCGTCGAGGCGGGCGGCGCGATGACGGCATCGACCTCTTCAAACAGCGATTCCCATGCGCGCGTGGTGCGTGCCTGCGCGTCCAGCCAGCTAAGCCACGCCAACAGCGTCGGCATCGTATTGTGCAGCGCCGGTTGCGGACGGGCAAAGGTGACGTTCAGCATCTTGCCATAGGCGTCATGCTGTCGCGACAGGTCGGGCAGGGCGGCATGATCGCGCACCACCTGAACCCCGACCTGTGCCAGTGCCTCTGCCGCGTGCTCGACCGCCTCGACACAGGCGGCATCGGTTGGACCGGCGGGATGCGCCGTCAGCGCCAGCACCCGGCGCGGTGGTGCGTCGGCAGCGGGCAGCGGCAGGGTGGCGAGGATGTCGAGCATCGCTGCCAGATCCTCCCCCGACCGTGCCATCGGGCCGATCACGCCCAGCGCCGTCTCCGCGCCGTCGGTCCGGGGATAGCGATGACCGTGGCTGTCGATCGCCCCCCATGTCGGCTTAAGACCCCAGACGCCGCAGAAATGCGCGGGCACCCGGATCGAGCCGCCGATGTCGCTGCCCATTTCGATCGGAACATAACCCGCCGCCAGCGAAGCCGCCGATCCACCCGAGCTGCCACCGGGCGTGCGATCCCGGTCGGCGGGGTTGCGGGTAACGCCGTGGATTGAATTGACTGACTGCCAATCCCCCAACCCCTTTGGCACATTGGTCTTGCCCAGCACGATCGCGCCGGCCGCCTTCAGCCGGGCGACCGCCACCGCGTCGGTTTCGACGCGGTTGTCGCGGTGGTGCGAAAAGCCCCAATGGGTGGGCAGTCCGGCAACGTCGAACGCCTCCTTCACCGTCATCGGCACGCCCAGCATCGGCATGCCGTCGGCGGCCGGACCGCGCCCGTCGATGGCGTCGGCGGCGGCGCGCGCACGGTCGAAATCGCGGACGACGACGGCGTTGATGTCGCCGTCATCGGCCTCGATCCGGGCGATCGCCGCCTCTACTTCGGCGCGGGCAGTCGTCTCGCCGCTGCGGATGGCGGCGGCGGTGGCGAGGGCCGATCTCATCGCGCGTGCCTCAATTGAACTTCTCGCCCTTTTCGGCCTTTTCGCGCAGCAGAGCCGACACCTCGAACCCGTGCTTTTCCAGACCGGCGACGATCTTTTTCAGGCCTTCGCCATCGGCCCAGAACATCGGTCCGCCGCGATAGGGCGGCCAGCCATAGCCATAGACCCAGACGACATCGATATCGCTGGCGCGTTGGGCCATTCCCTCCTCGAGGATCTTAGCGCCTTCGTTGACCATGGTGTACAGCGTCCGTTCGACGATTTCCTCGTCGGTGACGTCGTGCTGGGGCGTGCCGGTTTTCTGGCGGAAATCCTCGATGATTGCGGCCACGCGCGGGCTGTTCGACGGCTGCCGCTTGTCGTCATAATCATAGAAGCCCGCGCCCTTTTTCTGGCCCCAGCGTTCCTCGGCGGCCAGCGCGTCGCGGATATTCTCGATGCGCGTTGGATCGCGGTGCCAGCCGATATCCACTCCGGCGAGGTCGGCCATCTGGAACGGGCCCATCGGCATGCCGAAGCCGACATGCACGCGGTCGATCTGTTCGGGGGTCGCGCCCTCCAGCAGCAGGTTCGTCGCCTCCACCTGACGCGGCATCAGCATGCGGTTGCCGATAAAGCCGTGACAGACGCCCGCGACAACCGCGACCTTGCGAATCTTCTTGGCGACCGTCATCGCGGTGACCAGCACGTCGGGCGCGGTCTTTGCGCCGCGCACGACTTCCAGCAGCTTCATGACATTGGCGGGCGAGAAGAAGTGCAGGCCGAGCACGTCCTGCGGCCGGCCGGTCGATGCGGCAATCTCGTCGATGTTCAGATAGGAGGTGTTGGACGCCAGGATCGCCCCGGGCTTGGCAATGCGGTCCAGCTTGCCGAAAATCTCCTTCTTGACGTCCATATTCTCATAGACCGCCTCGATGATCAGGTCGCAGTCGGCCAAATCGTCCATGCTGAGGCTGGGATTGAGCAGCCCCATCGCCTTTTCGACCTGCTCGGCGGTCATCCGCCCCTTGGCGGCGGTCGCCTCGTAATTTTTGCGCATGACGCCGGTGCCACGATCCAGCGCGTCCTGCTGCATCTCGACAATGGTCACGGGGATGCCCGCCGACAGGAAGTTCATGCTGATCCCGCCGCCCATCGTGCCCGCGCCGATCACGCCGACCTTCTTGATGGCCCGCGCTTCGGTGCCGTCGGGCACGCCGTCGATCTTGGCTGCCTTGCGCTCGGCAAAGAAGATGTGGCGCAGCGCCGCCGATTGGGCGCCCATCATCAGCTTCATGAAGGACATGCGTTCGCGCTGAACGCCTTCGGTATAGGGCTTGCCGGCAGTTGCCTCGATCACGTCGATGATCTCGGCGGGGGCGTCCATGCCCCGGAAGCGCTTGGCATTGGCCTTGCGGAACGTGTCGAACGTCGCCGAGTCGACGGTAACGTCGCGCGTGCTGGTGCGCGGCAGCGGGCGCGCGCCGGCGACTTCGCGGGCATAGGCGATCGCTTCATCGCGCAGTGCGCCTTCGCTCGCCAGCCGGTCGACCAGGCCGACGTCCTTGGCCTTTGCCGCCGGGATGGGGTCGCCCTTGGTCGCCATTTCCAGTGCGACTTCGACCCCCGCCACGCGCGGCAGCCGCTGCGTACCGCCCGCGCCGGGGAGCAGGCCCAGCTTCACTTCGGGCAGGCCGAACTTCGCCGACGGCACCGCCATGCGATAGTGACAGGCCAACGCGACTTCGCATCCGCCGCCCAGCGCGGTGCCGTGGACGGCGGCGATGACAGGCTTTTCGGATGCCTCGATCCGGTCGACCAGCACCGGCAGCGACGGTTCGACAAAGGGCTTGCCGAATTCGGTGATGTCGGCACCCGCGAAAAAAGTCTGCCCTTCGCAGATGATGACTACGGCCTTGATGCCGTCATCCCCGGCGGCTTCAGTCAGCGCGGCGTCGAGTCCCTGGCGCACGGCCGCGCCAAGTGCGTTGACGGGCGGGTTGTTGGAGGTGACGACCAGCACATCGCCTTCGCGGACGGTCGAAATCGGGGCGTTCATTCGCTTGCTACTCCTCGCAAAGTCGGACGCGGGCGCCATGGGCGCGGGAAAAAGGGGCGAGCACCGGGCAGGGGAGGGCAAGGGTGTCGGGTGTGCGGTTTTGCATACCTGTCCTTCGAATCCTCTCCATCGTCCGGCTCGAACCGGCGCTGTATAGCTATTGCCTTGAGCGCCACGCGAATCAACACTAACCTTCACGCAAACGTCAATCGGGCAAACCCGATCTTCGACATGGGATAGGAGAGACTGTCTTGGCCACTGCCCCCGCCAATCGTTCATGGCCCGCCATGACGCTTGCCCAGATCGAAGCCGCGCTGACCGCACCCGGCCAGCGATTCGAGATCGAGACCGTCGACATTCGCGGCGTGCCGACCCGCATATGGAAGAACGCACCGCCCAATCTGGCGTTGCTTGTTGCCTTCTCACGCAGCCACGGCGCACGGGAATTCATTGTGCATGAGGGGGAGCGCGTCACCTATGACGCGCATTTCCGCGCGGTCGCGCATCTGGCGCACAAGCTGGTCGAACTGGGCGTGGGGAAGGGCGACCGCGTTGCCTTTGCCATGCGGAACCTGCCCGAATGGCCTGCGATCTTCTTTGCCGTTGCCAGCATTGGCGCCATCGCGGTGCCGCTCAACGCCTGGTGGAGCGCGGCGGAGCTGACCTATGGCGTCAATGATTCGGGCGCGAAGCTGCTGATCCTTGATGGGGAGCGTCACGACCGTTTCCGCGCCAGCTTTGACGAGCTGCGCGGCGTCGAGCACATTTTCGTCACGCGCCCGCGCGGCCCGCTGGACGAGCGGGCGGTGCCGTTCGACAGCCTGCTGCCCGGGCCCAACGAATGGGCGGGTCTGCCCGAAATCGGCTTGCCCGCCGCCGCAGCACAGATTGCGCCCGATGACGATCTGGTCATCTTTTACACCAGTGGCACCACCGGCGCGCCAAAGGGGGCGCTGGGCACGCATCGCAACATGGCGACCAACATCTTTTCGTCCGCCTATACCGCCGCGCGCGCCATGCTGCGCCGGGGTGAGGTGCCACCTGCCACGCCGGAGCCGAAGGTCGGGCTGCTCGTCATTCCGCTGTTCCATGTCACCGCCTGTTCGGCGTCGTTGATGGGCACGGTCGCGACGGGCGGGACCATGGTACTGATGCGCAAATGGGACGCGGGAGAGGCGCTGCGCCTGATCGAGCGCGAACGCGTGCAGCTGACCGGCGGGGTGCCCACCATCGCCTGGCAATTGCTGGAGCATCCGGACCGCGACCGCCACGACCTGTCCAGCCTTGAGGCCGTGCAATATGGCGGCGCCCCGGCCGCGCCCGAACTGGTCCGCCGGATCGAGGCCGAATTCGGCGCCGCGCCCGGCAGCGGCTGGGGCATGACAGAGACGATGGCGACCGTCACCCAGCATAGCGGGGAGGATTATCTGGCGCGTCCCGACAGCTGCGGCCCCGCCGTTGCGGTGGCTGAACTCAAGATCATGTCGCTGGACGGCGCCACCGAATTGCCGCTGGGCGAAGTGGGCGAGTTGTGGGCGCGCGGGCCGATGATCGTGAAGGGTTACTGGAACAAGCCGGAAGCGACGGCGGCGACCTTTGTCGATGGCTGGGTCCGCACCGGCGATCTTTCGCGGCTGGATGAAGAGGGATTTTGCTACATCGTCGACCGGGCCAAGGACATCATCATCCGGGGCGGCGAGAACATCTATTCGACCGAGGTGGAGAATATCCTCTACGCCCACCCCGCCGTCACCGATGCCGCGCTGGTCGGCGTGCCGCACCGCACGCTGGGGGAGGAACCGGCGGCGGTGGTCCATCTGTGCCCTGGCTGTTCGGCCAGCGAACAGGAGCTGAAGGACTGGGTCGCGCAGCATCTGGCCCCGTTCAAGGTGCCGGTCGCAATCCGCTTCATCGACACGGTCCTGCCCCGCAACGCCAATGGCAAGATTTTGAAGGGCGAATTGCGGGCGATGTTCGCGGGATAACGCCTATTTGCCGCAGCTGATCGTGCCGGGTCCGGCGCGGGTACAGGCGGCGGGGCCGGTGATGGTAATGCCGCCCATGCCCAGCGCGGTCGCGTTTGCCGTGCGCGTGGCATGTGCCCGGCTGTCGCCGCCGCTTTCCGACTGGAGGGTCAGGTCGCGCACGCTCAAGCCGGCTGCTTCGATGGTGCCGACGCCGTTGTTAAGCATATTCGCGGTGAGCGCCGTGCCGCTTAGTCGCAGCGCGCCAGAGCCGACGACGGACGCTTCCAGCCGGTCGGCCTGAATGTCGGCCACCTCGATCTGGCCCGATCCGGTCAGGCGGATCGCGACATCGGCGCTGCGCATCGTGTCGATGCGAACGCGTCCGGCGCCCATGACCGTGACACCGCCAAGCGAAAGCGTCGTAACCCGGATCGTCGGACGTTGCAGCCGCTCGCCCGGCCAGCCGCCCGCGTCGTTGACGCTGCCGCGCACGATCAGCGTGCGATCCTCGACCCGCATCTCCACGCCGTCGAGCGCCCGGCTGGCCCCGGTCGCAATGGCGGCGGGACTGGCGCCGGTCGATATATCGACGGCGAATGGCCCCTCAACCCGCACCCGGTCAAATGCGGTGACCATTGCCCGGCGCTCGTCAGCAGCGGCGGGCGCGGCGGCAAGGGTCAGCGCGGCGAGCGCGGTCAGAAAGCGGGCCATGCCGCCTGATCGCATTATCGGCGGGCAGCCGACAAGCGCCTCAGTTGCCGCACTTCACGCTGCCGATCCCGGCCTTGCTGACCTGACAGCGCGAACGATGGCCCAGATCGACCGAACCGACTCCGGCGATCGAAACGGCGGCGTCGCCATCGACATTGGCGGTAACGTCGCCCGCGCCCGCGACATCAACCTTGGCCCCGCGCACCATCAGTTCGCGCGCCCGGATCGATCCGGTACCAGCGACGCTGGCGTCCAGCATCTGCGCGTTGCCTGCCGCCGCGATATCGCCCGCGCCGGAGATGGTCAGGCGGACCTTGTTGCCGTCGATGCGGCCGATCGCCATGTCCCCCGCGCCTGCGACATCGGCGGAGAAATCGCCGCTGCCCCGGTCGATGGTCATATTGCCCGCGCCAACGATCGCGGCGGCTTGGATCTGCGGCATCATGACCTCGACCGTGGCCGACCCCTGATTGCCCCAACCCCAGGACCGCTCTTCGGCGCCGATGCGAAGGGTGCCGTCTTCGACCTTCATCTCCAGCCGGTCGACCAGCGCCTCATTGCCGCTGACCCGAACCTCAAAGCCGTTGCCCGTCGTCACGCGCACGTCGGCCGACGCAGCGTTCGTCACGCGCGTAAAACCTGATAGCGGATAGGATCGCTCGACCCGTGGGCCGGGGTCGCCCCCACCGACGGCAATGCCGCCACAGGCGGTCAGCGGAACGGCGAGCAGGATAGCGGCGCATCGCATGAAGACCTCCCCAACAGGTGTGTTGGTATTACAATACACCTGTTGGGGATTTTCGCAATCCCGTGCGAAAAGGGGGGAAGCGGTCACCCGCCTCCCCCCTTTTGCACGTTCGGACAGTGGTGGCCGGTCAGGCCTCGACCTTGTCCTTGTTGTGGATGGCTGCAGCCTTGCGCAGCACGTCCAGAATTTTCTCCAGCGCCGCCGGCTCGTCCACTTCTTCCATCGCGGCGAGTTCGCGCGCGAGGCGGCTTGCTGCCGCTTCGAAGATCTGGCGTTCCGAATAGCTCTGTTCAGGCTGGTCGTCGGCACGGAACAGGTCACGGACCACTTCGGCAATCGACACCAGGTCGCCCGAATTGATCTTGGCTTCATATTCCTGCGCGCGGCGCGACCACATGGTCCGCTTGACCTTGGGCTTGCCCTTGAGCGTCTCCATCGCTTCCTTCAGCGTCTTGTCGCTGGAAAGCTTGCGCATGCCGACGCTTTCGGCCTTGTTGGTCGGCACGCGGAGCGTCATCCGCTCTTTTTCAAACCGCAGAACGTACAGCTCAAGCTGCATGCCCGCAATTTCCTGCCGTTGAAGTTCGATGACGCGACCGACGCCATGCTTGGGGTAGACAACATAATCACCGACGTCGAAGGACAGCGCCTTGGCAGCCATTCTTTCAAACCTTTCCGTGGACCCTTGACCCGAAAGGAGCGCTGCGTCGCCAACATAGCGGCTGGCGGCGGGACAGCGAAGGTCGGGCCAAATCTGTAGTTCGTCTCCGAGAGGCGGAAGCGAGTCTTCGTCTCCGTCGTGGCGCTTTTAACACAGCCGCAACAAAATTGCCAGCGTACGCATATTTCCCGTCGCGCGGGCAGCACGCCCTGTGCTGAACTGCGTCGCCGGCGCGTGGATGTGTGCCGGCTCTCGACCCGGTGGGCGCGGCGGGCTAACGCCCCGCTATGCTTCCCCAGGCCGCCTCGCTCAGTCCCGTTCTGCCCTGGCTCGATGCCTTTGGCATCGCGATGTTTGCGGCGTCGGGTGCGATTGCGGCGGCGCGGGCGCGGCAGACCTTTGTCACCGCCGCGTTTTTCGCGCTGATCACCGGCGTTGGTGGCGGCACGGTGCGCGACCTGTTGATCGACGCGCCGGTTTTCTGGGTTGTGGACCCGTGGATCGCCCTGATGTGTCTGGGCGGCGCGCTTGTGATCTGGGTCACGCCCGAACGCTGGTGGGCGGGGCAGGGACTGGACTGGCTGGATGCCATCGGGCTTGCCGCCTATGCCGTGTTCGGCGCGGCAAAGGCATTGGGGCTGGGCGTGCCGCCCGTTCCCGCAGTGCTGATGGGCGTGGTGACCGCTTGCGTCGGCGGCATCATCCGCGACGTGGTGGCGGGTGAGCCGTCGATCCTGATGCGCCCCGAGCTTTATGTGACGGCGGCGGCGCTGGCATCGGCGCTGTATGTCGGCATGCGGCTGATGGGGTTTCAGGGATTTCCCGTCGCGTCGATCGCGGCGGGCGCGGGCTTTGCGCTCAGGGCAGCAGCGATCCGCTGGAAGCTGGGCCTGCCCACCTATCGCGGGCGTTAGAGCGGATAGGTGAAGCCGAGGTTCAGCACATGGTTGCTGCGGTTTTCGCCCGCCCGGTAGACTGTCTGATTCAGATAGCCCGGCTCAACGCGCAGCTTTTCGCCCAGCGGCAGGCCGATGCCGACAAAATTGCGCCACTGATCGACGCCGCCGCGCACGCCCCAGCGCGTGTCGTTCAGGTTGAAGAAGCCCTCGCTATACGCAATCGCCTGTACCCGGCCGCCACGCGCGATTGGCGCCTGCACCCGCACCATCTGGCGCAGCCGCCATCCGGTATCGTCGCGCCCGACGATCATGCGCTGTTCCAGGCGGGTGCGACTGATGACCAGCGGCGCGCCGGTGCCGGTGCGGATCGGTGCAAACTGCACCTGTTGCCAGATGCGGTGTTCGTTGGTCGTCGTGCCCGACTCCGGATTAGTGTGAACATGGGCATAGCCGATCACCGCATGGGCATCGGGCGCGAAACGCACGCCGATGGCGGGCCGCGCCAGCGTCTGCACGCCATCGCCGACATCGTCGGTCAGGCGCACCTGACCCTCAACCCACAGGAACAAATCGCCCTTTACCGCGCCGGTCGCGGTAAAGGCGCCCCAGAGCTGAGCGTCATCCTCTGCCAGCGCGGGCGAAGCGGCGAAGGCGGCGGTCAGCGCCGCCGCAAGAAGATGGCGGGGAAGCATGTCCCCTCATTAACCCCGCCATCCGACGGGGCAAGCGGTCAATCGCGCACGACCCCGACGTCGCGAAAGGGGCGCACCGGGCGCGGGGGCGTCGCGGCTTCGGCCAGCTCGCATTGCCAGAAGCCAACATCGATCCAGCGACCGAACTTGAACCCCGCTTCCCGGATCACGCCCGCGCGACGGAAGCCGACCTGTTCGTGCAGCTTGATCGACGCGTCATTGGGCAGCGCGATGGCGCCGATGGCGTGGACAAAGCCCTGCGCGCGCAGCGTGTCGATCAGCGCTTCGTATAGCAGCCGCCCGACTCCGCGCTGCTGCGCATCACCCGCCAGATAGATCGAGGTCTCGACCGTCCAGTGATAGGCGGGCCGATCGCGAAACCGCCCGGCATAGGCATAGCCGACCACCGCATCGCCATCGGTCGCGACCAGCCACGGATACAGCCCTTCGCTGGCCGTCATGCGCGCGCGCATGGTGCGCGCGTCGGGCGCCTCGCTTTCGAAACTGACCGTGCCTGAAAGGACGAAGGGCGCATAGATGGCGGCGATGGCCGACGCGTCGGCAGGCTCTGCGGCGCGGATAGCGATCATGGCAGGGCGCGTTCGATCAGCATTCGGGTCAGTGCGCGATCCTCACCCCGCGCGGCGGCGGGCGCAAAGCCCGCACATTCAAGGCAGCGTGCCTGCACCGACTGGCCGGACAGCAAGCGGCGCATGTCGCCGACCGCGCGGGCCAGTACGCCGCGCCGCTCCGCCGCCATGCGCGCGAACAGGTCATTGCCCAGCGATGCCTCCTCAGTGCCCTGGTCGCGGTCCTGCTCACGCTGCCACGCTTCCGCCAGCTGCGCGGCCCAGCCCGGTTCCTTTTCAAGATAGACGGTGCGGACCTTTTCCGGGTCCAGCTTGGCGCGGCGCGCGGCTTCGGCCACGGCGTCGTCCAGCCCGCCAAAGCGGTCGACGAGCCCGATCTGTCGCGCGGTCCCGCCATCCCAAACGCGGCCCTGGCCGATCTGGTCGACGCGCGCGGGCGACAGGCGGCGCGATTGCGCGACCAGCCCGACGAAGCGGCGATACACATCCTCGATCGATCCTTGCAGGATCGTGTCGAATTCGGGGCTGGTGCCCGCGAACAGGTCCGGCTGGCCGGACAGCGGCGTCGTCCGCACGCCGTCCGCGGTCACGCCGATCTTGCTGATCGTGTTTTCGAAGGTGGGGATGACGCCGAAAACCCCGATCGATCCGGTGATGGTATTCGGTTCGGCAAAGATCATGTCGGCGGGGGTCGAGACCCAGTAGCCGCCCGACGCAGCCAGCCCGCTCATCGACACGGTGACGGGCAGGCCTTGCGCCTTGGCCTGAAGGATCGCCTGACGGATCTTTTCCGATGCCATCACCGACCCGCCGGGCGAATCGACGCGCACGACCAGCGCCTTGAGGTTTTTCTCTGCCAGCCCCTTCAGGATCAGATTGGCGATCGTATCGCCCGCCGCGCTGCCGGGGCCTGATTGACCGTCAACGATCTCGCCCGCGACCGTGACGACGCCAATCGCGTCCCCAGTGGTTGGCACCGGATTGGCGGCCAGATAATCGGCGAGCCGGATCGTGTTGTAACTGCCCGCCGGCTTGCCCGTCGGCGCACCGACAATCTCGGCCACCCGCTTGCCAAAGGCGATTTCATCGCCGGTCTTGTCGATCAGCCCGGCGGACAGGTTGGCGCGGCTGAGGTCGCCATTCGCCGCGCGGACCAGTTCGGCAGCGCGGGCCATGAATTCGGCCACACGTGCTTTTGGCCGCGCCTTGCTCACCAGTTCCAGCCAGCGGGACTGGATGGCGCCGTACAGCGCCTGATTTGCGGCGCGCGCCTCCGGCGACTGGTCGGCGCGCAGATACGGCTCGACCGCCGACTTGTAGGTGCCGACGCGATAGATGTGCGCGTTCACGCCCAGCTTGTCGATCAGCCCCTTGTAATAAAGCTGCGATCCGCCGGGGCCTGTCAGTACCGTTCCGACAAACGGGTGCGACCAGATTTCGCTGGCATTGGCGGCGATCAGATATCCAGCGTCGGTATAGCCCATGGCATAGGCCAGCACGGGCTTGCCCGTGGCACGGACCGCGCCGACCGCTTCGGCAACCTGCGCCACAACTGCCGGATAGCCGCCGGTAAAGCTGTTGAGGTCGAGGACGACGACCTTGACCCGGCTGTCGGTGCGAGCCGCATTCAGCGCGCGGACCACGTCGCGCAGACGCGTTTCCCGTACCATTTCGCCACCGGCCAGCCCGGCAAAGGGGTCCACTTCCTGCGGCTGTTCGACGATCTGGCCCTGAAGCTCGACCAGCAACGCGCCGTCCGCGATCGTGGCCGCATTGGGCCGCGCCGACAGCAGCGCGAACAAAGTGCCGAAGAACAGCAGCATGAAGATCAGGACCAGCGCGTCCTTGATTCCGACCAGCAGCTTCCACGCGGCCCGCACCAGCTTCACGTCGCAATTCTCCTTCGTATCGGCGCTTTGCGCTAGAGCATCGGCCCGCGACAGGCAACGGCGTCTTGGGCGCGTAACACAGCACCAACAGCATCATTTTTTGTCCCGTGGCTGCTTGACGACTCATCGGAGCGGCAACATATCCGCGTCCGTTAGCACTCGGGGGATTTGAGTGCTAAGCAAGGTCAACCATCCCTTTTGAGAGGAAGGCGCATGAACTTTCGTCCGCTGCACGACCGCGTGCTGGTCCGCCGCGTCGAAGCCGAGGAAAAGACGGCAGGCGGCATCATCATTCCCGACACCGCCAAGGAAAAGCCGCAGGAAGGCGAAGTTGTCGCCGCCGGCGCCGGCGCCAAGAACGACAAGGGCGAAGTGAGCCCGCTGGACGTCAAGGCCGGTGACCGCATCCTGTTCGGCAAGTGGTCGGGCACCGAGGTCAAGGTGAACGGCGAAGACCTGCTGATCATGAAGGAAAGCGACATCCTCGGCATCGTCGAGGCGTAAGTCACTCCTTCGTTTCTTCTCTTCACATTCAACTGAAAGGGTAGCCACATGGCAGCCAAGGACGTGAAATTCAGCCGCGACGCGCGTGAGCGCATCCTGCGCGGCGTCGACATCCTCGCCGACGCAGTCAAGGTCACGCTGGGCCCGAAGGGCCGCAACGTCGTGATCGACAAGTCGTTCGGTGCGCCCCGCATCACCAAGGACGGCGTCAGCGTCGCCAAGGAAATCGAACTCAAGGACAAGTTCGAGAACATGGGCGCGCAGATGGTCCGCGAGGTCGCCTCGAAGACCAATGACGTCGCCGGTGACGGCACCACCACCGCGACCGTTCTGGCCCAGGCGATCGTTCGCGAAGGCATGAAGTCGGTTGCGGCCGGCATGAACCCGATGGACCTGAAGCGCGGCGTCGATCTTGCCGTGACCAAGGTTGTTGCGGACCTTCAGTCGCGTTCGAAGCCGGTTTCGGGTTCGAGCGAAATCGCTCAGGTCGGCATCATTTCGGCCAATGGCGACCGTGAAGTCGGCGAAAAGATCGCCGAAGCCATGGAAAAGGTCGGCAAGGAAGGCGTCATCACCGTCGAGGAGGCCAAGGGTCTCGAATTCGAACTCGACGTTGTTGAGGGCATGCAGTTCGACCGCGGTTACCTGTCGCCCTACTTCATCACCAACCCGGAAAAGATGGCGGTCGAGCTGAACGACCCGTACATCCTGATCCACGAGAAGAAGCTGTCGTCGCTGCAGGCGATGCTGCCGATCCTCGAAGCGGTTGTGCAGTCGGGCCGTCCGCTCCTCATCATCGCCGAGGACATCGAAGGCGAAGCGCTGGCGACCCTGGTCGTCAACAAGCTGCGCGGCGGCCTGAAGGTCGCAGCGGTCAAGGCGCCTGGCTTCGGCGATCGCCGCAAGGCGATGCTGGAAGACATCGCGATCCTGACCAAGGGCGAAGTCATCAGCGAAGACCTGGGCATCAAGCTCGAGTCGGTGACGCTGGGCATGCTCGGCACCGCCAAGCGCGTCACGATCGACAAGGACAACACCACCATCGTCGATGGTGCGGGTGAAGCCGATGCGATCAAGGGCCGCACCGATGCGATCCGTCAGCAGATCGAAATCACCACCAGCGACTATGACCGTGAGAAGCTCCAGGAGCGTCTGGCGAAGCTGGCGGGCGGCGTGGCCGTGATCAAGGTCGGCGGCGCTTCGGAAGTCGAGGTGAAGGAGCGCAAGGATCGCGTCGACGACGCGCTGCACGCTACCCGCGCCGCGGTTGAAGAAGGCATCGTCCCCGGTGGCGGTACGGCGCTTCTGTACGCGACCAAGGCTCTGGAAGGGCTGACCGGCGCGAACGAAGACCAGACCCGCGGTGTGGACATCGTCCGCAAGTCGCTGACCGCGCTGGTTCGCCAGATCGCCAGCAATGCGGGCCACGACGGCGCGGTCGTGTCGGGCAAGCTGCTCGACCAGACCGACACGTCGTTCGGCTTCAACGCGGCGACCGACACCTATGAGAACCTGGTGTCGGCCGGCGTGATCGACCCGACCAAGGTCGTTCGCACCGCGCTTCAGAACGCGGCTTCGGTCGCTGGTCTGCTCATCACCACCGAAGCGGCGGTGAGCGAGCTGCCGGAAGACAAGTCGGCGGCCCCCGCAATGCCCGGTGGCGGCATGGGCGGCATGGGCGGCATGGACTTCTGATCCCGATCGTCCGGGGCGGCGTTGCTGCCCCGGACACGGAATTGGAAATGCCCGAAAAGAAAAGGGCCGGGGGTTCGCTCCCGGCCCTTTTTTGTGTGTCCCGTCGGCCAGTTAGCCCCTCAATAGGGGACGCGAACCGCCCGCAACTTGCGTTCGGCCAGCTTGGCCATCACGCTGTCCCGACCCGCCAGGTGGCCCGCGCCGACCGCCAGGAAAACGGTCCCAGGCTTGTCCAGCCGCGTGTCGATCCATTCGGCCCAGCGCGCGTTGCGATCGGTCAGCAGCGCCTCTGCCACTTCGGGGCTGTCGTTCAACCCCTCGTTCATCATCTTCGCCAGCCGGTCGGGGTCGCCCTTTGCCCAGGCGTCGATCATCGATTCGATCAGCGGCTGGATGCGCGGGAGTTCGGCCACGGTCGAATTGAGCAGCGCGATCTGTGCCGCATCAGGCAGCGATTCGAAAAAGCCCAGCTGCTGTTCCGCCGTCTCCAGCCCGGACACGGGCTTTCGCGCCGTCTTGGCAGCGGCGGTAATCTGGGCCTCCACCCCCTGCGCCGGATCATAACCCAGCTTGATCAGCGGCAGCAGCGACAGGTTGGTCGACGCGAACCACGGATCGGTCCGGTCGAACGCGTTGGCCGGCAGGCCCAGCGACCCCAGTGCGGCAAGATATGCCTCGCGCTTCTCGGGCGACAGCTTCTCAGGCAGCGATGGCCCGCTATTTGTGATCGCCAGACGCTGGATCAGAACCTGCATCGCCTGTGGCTCCGGCGTCACCATTTCAAGGACGACCTCGTCGCTGGCGTCGAATGCCTTCCGCACGCCCTCGTCGAACCAGGACAGGCCGGGCTTTAACACATGGATGGTGCCGAACAGATAAATGGTCGTATCGTCGTCGCGAACCATCCACAGCGCAGGATCGGCATCCACCGTCGCCGTCGCGGCGGCGGCTGGGGGCGGGGTCTGCGCTGCCAGCGCGACCGGCGATGCCGCCAGCCCCAGCGCGATCACGAATTTGCGCAACGATTTCGGCATCACCAATCCCTTCGGAGCCATGCGTTTGCCGGTGGATAGCCGCTCCCGGCGCGATTGCCAGCCGGATTGCGACCCGCCGCCGGCGCGCGCGGCGATTGTGAAATCCGCGATTTACACGGCGGCCTTTTCGTTTCACCTTTTACCGCAAGAGGGGGCGCGTTTTCCGGATCATTCGAAAAAGCTTTTGCGCGTGGCGTCGCGCGGGCCATCGCTTCGGATACGCGCGATCCTACCATTCGCTGGGTTAAGAATCGCTGCGTATCAGGGAGAAGAATGTGAAGCGATCATTGTTGCTGGGTGCGGCCATGGCGTTGCTGGCCGGCTGTGCCGCCAATGACGGAACGGGAAGCAAGACCGCATCGGCGGGGACCAAGGCGCCGCCGCCGGGCATGAACAAGGGCTATTCGCACGACCCGTTCCCGTCGACTTATCGCGCCTATCCAGGCCGCCCGACGCTGATCACCAACGTCACCGTGCTGGATGGCGAAGGTGGGCGCGTGGATAACGGGCAGGTCCTGTTCCGCGACGGAAAGATCGTGGCGGTTGGCCAGAACCTGGATGCCGGTGGCGCCGATGTGATCGACGGCCAGGGCAAGTGGGTGACCCCCGGCATCATCGATATCCACAGCCATCTGGGCGATTATCCCAGCCCGTCGGTCGACGCGCTATCCGACGGGAACGAGGCAACCGCACCGGTCACCGCCGAGGTGTGGGCCGAACATTCGGTGTGGCCACAGGACCCCGGCTTTTCCCGTGCGCTGGCGAATGGTGGCGTGACGACGCTGCAAATCCTGCCCGGATCGGCTAATCTGATGGGCGGTCGTTCGGTCACGCTCAAGAATGTCTATGCGCGCACCATGCAGGGAATGAAGTTCCCCGGCGCGCCCTATGGCCTGAAAATGGCATGCGGCGAAAACCCGAAGCGTGTCTATGGCGGCAAGGGGCGTGCGCCGTCGACGCGCATGGGCAATGTCGCGGTCAATCGTGCGACCTGGGCCAAGGCCGCGGAATATCGCCGCAAATGGGACAAATATGAAACCGACGGCGGCGATGCGCCGACGCGCGACATCCAGATGGATACGCTGCGCGGTGTGCTGTCGGGCGAGATCCTGGTCCACAACCACTGCTATCGCGCCGACGAGATGGCCATCGTCATGGATATGGCGAAGGAGTTCGGATACCAGGTCTCCACTTTCCATCACGCGGTCGAAAGCTACAAGATCGCCGACCTGTTGAAGGCGAACGGCGTTTGCTCGGCAGTGTGGGCCGACTGGTATGGCTTCAAGATGGAAAGCTATGACGCGGTGACCGAAAACCTCGCCATCCTCGACAAGGAGGGGGCGTGCGCGATGATCCATTCGGACGACGCCAACGGCATCCAGCGCCTGAACCAGGAAGTGGCCAAGGCGATGGCGGCGGGGCGCCGCGCGGGCATGACGATCACGCCCGAACATGCCTGGACCTGGCTGTCCTACAATCCGGCCAAGGCGATGGGCATTGCCGAGCAGACCGGCAGCCTGAAGCCCGGCAAGATGGCCGATGTGGTGCTTTGGAACGGCGATCCCTTCAGCGTCTATACCCGCCCGGAACGCGTGTGGATCGACGGCGCGCTGATGTACGACATGAACAATCCCAAAATGCGGCCGGTGGCTGATTTCGAACTGGGCCAGCCCGGCGAAGGAGATGTGAAGTGATGCGGGGCCTGAAGCTGATTGCAGCGCTGATGGCGACCGCCGCCGCGCTGCCCGCCGCCGCGCAGGACGTGGCGATCACCAACGCGAAGCTGGTCATCGGTGACGGTTCCGAGCCGGTCGATGGCGGCACCGTCGTCATTCGCGGCGGCCGCGTCGTCGCGGCGGGCGCGGGTGTTGCCGTGCCGGGCGGGATGCGTAGCGTCGACGCCGGGGGCCGCTGGGTTTCGCCGGGTATTGTTGCCGGCTTTACCCGCATGGGCGTGGTCGAGGTCGACGGTGTGCGCGATACCGACGATTCCGCCGCCGCCGGATCGGTGTTCAATGCCGGTCTGGATCTGGCCCCGGCGGTCAATCCGCGCTCGACCCCGATCGCGGTCAACCGGGCGGAGGGGATTACCCGCGCCGTCGTCGCACCCGATCCGCGCGGCTCGATCTTTGCCGGGCAGGGCGCGGTGATCGATTTGGGCGCCGACATGGATGCGGTGGTGCGACCGCGTGCATTCCAGTTCATGGAGTGGGGCGAAACCGGCGCCGACCGCGCCGGTGGCAGCCGCGCGGCGGCAATGGCGATGCTGCGCAACGCCTTTCACGAGGCGCAGGCCTATCGCCGCAACCCGTCCAGCTATGAGGACCGTGGCAAGGACGCGCTGCTGACGCGCACGGACGCCGCGGCACTTGTGCCCGTGATCGAAGGACGGATGCCGCTTCTGGTCCATGTCGAGCGTGCGTCGGACATTCTGACGCTGATCGAACTGAAGCGTGAGTTCCCGACGCTTCGCCCCGTGCTGGTCGGCGCGACCGAGGGATGGACCGTGGCGCGCGAAGTTGCGGCAGCAAAGATCCCGGTCATCGCATCGGCGCTGGCCGACCTGCCGGCCAGCTTCGAAAAACTGGCAGCGACCCAATCGAACATCGGACGGCTGAAGGCGGCGGGCGTGACCGTCGGCATCGGCTCGATCAACGATGACGAGGCGCGACAGGCACGGCTGGTCAAGCAATATGCCGGCAATCTGGTCGCCCTGACCAAGGTGCCCGGCGCATCGGGGCTTAGCTGGGGTCAGGCGTTCGCCACCATCAGCTCGCTGCCTGCCGAGGCGATCGGCATGGGTGACGAGATCGGCTCGCTCCGTGCGGGGCGGCGCGGCGACGTCGTGATCTGGGACGGCGACCCGCTGGAGGTCGGCACGGCTGCGACGACGGTGTTCGTCGACGGCGTCGAACAACCGCTCAGCAACCGTCAGACGCGGCTGCGTGACCGTTATCTCGACCCCAAGGAGGGAACACTCCCCAAGGCCTATCAGTATTAAGGCCAGCGCCTATAAAGAGCCGGACGGGTGCGATGGTCGTACCCGTCCGGCAAGGCGAAGAGGTGACGCGGGACATGGGCATTGGTTGACGCTGCTGGCTGTTGCGCCGAGACGCGCGCCCGCACGGGCCCGGGTCGACCGCGCGACCCGGCGAAGCTTGATGCGATCCTTGCCGCCGCGCGGGAAAGTTTCCTCGAACGCGGGTTTCACGCTTCGACCATTGAGGACATTGCCGCACGCGCGGGCGTGTCAAAGGTTACGCTGTACAATCGTTTCGGTGACAAGGAATCGCTGTTCGAGGCGATGGTCCGGCGCGAAGTGTCACGCATGGACGCCGCCTTCACGCTGCCGGCGGACGGCGAATTGTCGCTGGCGGAACGCCTGACCCAGATCGGCGCCGCACTTCTGGACGTGATGTTCGATCCCGATCATGTCGCCTTTGACCGGCTGATCGCGGGCGAAATCGCGCAATCACCCAAGCTGGCACGACGCTTTTTCGAAGCGGCACCGGGGCAATGCCGGGGTGCGCTGGCCCAGATCATTGCCGATGCGGCGCAATCGGGTCTGTTGAGCATCGATGATTCCACCCGAGCGGCCGAGGACCTCGTCGCGCTTTGGAAGGGGTTCTGCGATTTCGAGTTGAAACTGGGCCTGATCCAGCGGCCCGAGACCGAAGCGATCATAGCGCGCGCCGCGCGGGGAACGGCCGTGTTCCTGCGCGCCTATGCGCCCAATCAAGGAGCAGGAGGGTGAAGATGGTGCGGACGATTTTGGCCGGTGCGGCCATCGCGCTGCTGACGGCGTGCGGCGGTGGCGAAACCGCCGCGCCGGAAGCGAATCAGATGGGCGCCACTGAAAACGGTGAGGCGCTGAACTATCAGGCAGCGGTTCTGGACCTGCCGCCGAATCAGCGCGACGTGGTGATGATCCGCGCGATCCAGGATGCGGGTATCGAGTGCCAGCAGGTCACGGGCAGCGAGCAGATCAAGGGCGAAGGGCTGGTCTATCGCGCACGGTGCGCCGACGGCGCCAGCCATGTCGTCGCGATCAACGCCGATGGCAACGCCCAGGTCATCAGCGCGGGCGCCGCCGCCGACCGCTGAGCGCGCCGCAAGGGAGGCACAAAAAAGGGGGAGGCCGCCGGGCCTCCCCCTTTTCGTTTGTGGGCAGTGGCGCCGGTCAGAGACCGACGATGCCACCGTCATTCTTGCGGATGACCACAACACCCGAACGCGGACGCGTCGTCGCCGGGGCGCTTGAGTTGGTCTGGCTGGCCGGCCACTTGCTGGTCGGCGCGGTTGGCGTGCCGTCTTCACCCGGATGCTGGATGCCGACGAACAGCGTGCGGCCATCGGGCGTCGAGTCGACGCCGGTGATCTCGCACTCGACCGGGCCGACAAGGAAGCGACGCAGGCTGGTGCCCGGTGCCGCGCCGATGCGGGTGGTGACGGTGTTGGTCGTGCCGTCCGCCGCCGTGCTGGTCACCGAGCGCGTGCCGCCATCGCCGACGCGACCGGGGAAGGCGGCCAGCATCTGGTTGTTGGTGACATCGGTAAACGCGCCGTCGTCGGTCTGGATCCACAGCAGCGGATTGACCTGACCCGATGCGTTCGACGGGCGACCGAACCACAGGCCGTCGGGGCTGGAATGGTCGTTGTCGGCGGTCAGGCCCGACAGGTTGATGTTGGTCGGATCCAGATCCGAACCGGCGGCAAAGACATAGATGTCCCAGGTGAAGCTGGTCGCTTCGGTCGTGTCACCGGCTTCGCGCAGGCGCAGGATGTGCCCATTCCGGTTGCCGCGCGAGGTGCTGGGCGGATCCTGATACGAACGCGGGTTCGCGGCGTCGACGCGGCTGGCCGAGCGCGACGAGTTGTTGGTCAGGGTCAGGTACATCTCGCCATTGGCGGGGTTGACCGCAGTCCATTCCGGGCGATCCATCGGCGTCGCGGCCGACACGTCGGCGGCGATGCGCGCATGGACCAGCACATCCGCCTGATCCGCGAAGGGATAGGTTTCGTTGGTGCTGGTGATGGCGCCCTCGCCAAAGACCAGCGGTATCCACTGACCCGAACCGTCGGCATTGAACCGGGCGACGTACAGCGTGCCGTTGTCCAGATACTTGTCGCCAATCGCCAGACGGTCGGTGGCATTCGCATCCGCCGCGGTCCAGGGTGTCGCCGACACGAACTTGTACAGATATTCGTTCTGTGCGTCGTCGCCCATGTAAAAGGCGGGCTTCACGCCAGCCTTGAACAGGCCGGGCCAGCAGCCTTCGTGGTTCATGCGGCCAAGGGCGGTGCGCTTACGCGGCGCCTTGGTCTTGTCATAGGGGTCGATTTCCACAACCCAGCCATATTGGTTCGGCTCGTTGCGGTAATCAGTCGCCGCCGAGGAGCCGGTGGCCTGTGCGTCCCACTTGCGGAACACGGTGCTGCTCGAATCGGCGGGGGTGACGCTGGCCCAGGCATAGTTGCCGCTGGTGCTGCGAACGCCATAGCGCGTCAGGGCCGTCACTTCCTTGGCCGAACGACGCGGGTTGTCGGTCGCGGTGGGGCGGCGGAAATAGCCGGCCCAGTTTTCCTCGCACGTCAGCAGCGAAGCCCAAGGGGTGCTGCCATTGGCGCAGTTGTTGATGGTGCCGCGGCCTGCGGTGGCATCCGGCGAATAAGCGGTGACCAGCAGCGCATTGCCACGGCCCGGCCCGCGCATTTCGGTCGGCGTGTTGGGCGTGATGCGGCGATTGAACGTGCTGTTCTGGACATAGGCCCAGCCGCCGGAGCCCTGCACCAATTCGACTGCCGACACGCCGTGCGCCTCGATCTCCTTGATCGCTTCGGCTTCGGGGCGGGGGCCGGACGAAACGTTGGTGGGACCGTTCGGGTGCAGATACTGGACGTTCAGATTCTCATGGTTCTGCATGAGAATGCCGCGCGTGCTGCTGTTGTCGTCGCGTGCGGCCGATGCGTTCAGGCCGAAATAATACAGCGCATCGCCATGGTCGCCGATGCGGTTGGCGAAATTAGTGTCGGTGCCGTCATTCTTGTACGCCGCTGTGTCCGCCGCGATCGGGTCGCCCAGGCTCGTCAGGACCGCGACCGAATAGCCGGTCGGAACGGTCACGATATCAGCCTTGGTCTTGGCCACGGCGGTAAAGCCCAGCGCCGCCGGGGTCACGTTGACCGTGGTTTCGGCCGATGACGACAGGCCCTGCTGGTCGGTGGCGACATAGCGGAAGACCAGCGGGGTCGCAGCCGACACGGCCGGAGCGATGAAGGTCGCGGTCCCGGTGTTCGCGCCGTTCAGCGTGACGGTCGGACCGGAAACCTGCGTCCAGGCCGAGGTGACGATGCCCCCGTCGTCGGTAACGGTGCTGGTCAGCGAGACCAGACGCCCGGTCGAGCTGGAGCCGCTGGACCCTGCGGTCACGACCGGCGCGGTATTCCCGTCTTCATCGCCGCCATTGTCGTCGCACGCGGCCAGCACGGCGCCGCCGAACACGGCCAGCGCAGCCGCCGACACGCCGCCCTTCAGCGTGTCGCGACGTGAATAGCGATGGTCGATAATCTCGCCGAGCGACAGATTGGTCGTCGGGTTTGTTTCGATGTCGCCGTCGGTATAGCCCGACTCGATTTCCAGCATCTCGCTCATTCGTCTGATCCCCAATCCTAGCCCCAAAAGGCGTGACCCCAGGTCCCTGTCGCGTGTGGCGGTGCCAGCTTACGCGCCGATGCACAACGGGTTACGCGACGACGTCATTTCCATGACGGGTTTGCGACACCGCGTGTCGGGACTCGCACGGCGCGGCAACAAGCGCTAGGCGCGCGGCGTGATGGAGCCACAACCGCTGCCTCAACCGGACCCTGCGCCCAGCCTGGCCGAGCGTGTCGGTGCGCTGATCGGGGGAGCGGACGATGCGCCGTCGCCGAGGCGGGGCGGGGCGATCCGTCTGGCGATCATGTTGGCATTGCTGCTGCCCGCCGGGCCGCTGCTGACGATTGCGGCGGCGGAGTGGTGGACGGTTCGAACGCGAGCGGTGATGGTCGCGCAGGCGGACAGCCCGGCGGCGCGCGACGCGGCGGCACAGCAGGCGGAACGGCGTGAACTGGCGCGGCTGGGCGGCACGTCTTTTGCTGGCGCAATCGACCGAATCGCGCGCCTCTTGCCACCTGAGGACCGGCTGGCCACGGCCGAACTGAGCATCGATGGCGAAGCTCCTGCGCAATTGGGTGCCGAAATTGCCACCATCGATCCCGACCGGCTGCGTGCGGCGCTGGCCCGCGACTCGTCGACCGGCGCGCTGCGCGTCGAGGGGGAGCGGCAGGGCGACGGCGTGATGATCGTGACCGTCGCGGGGGGGCGCCCGTGAAGCACCCGCTGTTGACCGGCGGCGCGGCGGGCCTGTTGCTGGCGGCGCTGGCCTGGCCCGTCATGCTCGATTCGCTGGCGCAACTCGACCAGATCCGGATTGCCGCGAGCGAGGACGCCGCCCGAGTCGAACCGATCGACACCATGGCGGGCGCCGGGTTCCGTTTGCGTTCGGGTTCGGTACAGGCGGCGCAGCGCGCCGTCGCCATGCGGTTCCGGCAGATGGGCAAGGCCAATGGCGTGCTGATCGAGCGTATCGCCGCCGGGGAGGCGCTGGGTCCGACGTTGAGCCTGCTGACGGTCGAGCTTTCAGGGTCGGAAAAGGCGGTGCTGAGCGTGGCCGCAGCCATGGAGAGCGAGGGGCCGGGCGTTCGATGGCGGCAGTGGCGGCTGAGCGCCGTGTCAGGTGGCGTGGTCCGATTGTCGGGACAGGTGGCGATCGCATGGCGATGAAGCGCATGACTCGCTGGGCATCGATACTCGGCGCGGTGGCGCTGGCGATCCCGGCAGCGATGCTGGTGCCGCGCATCATCGCGGGGTCGAATGCGGCGACAATCCCGCAGGCGCCGATCGACTGGCGCGCGCCGTCGCCATTGTCAGCGGCGCTGGGCCGTTCCCTGTTCGACGCGGCGGCATCCGCCCCGGCACCCGCCGACGCGCCCGAACTGGTCGGCATCGTCGGGCGGCTGGGGCAGGACGCCGTGGCGATGGTGCGCGGGCGCGACGGCGCCGTACGGACGTTGAAGCCGGGGGAGGGCGTCGACGGCTGGCAGCTGGGCGCGCTGGCAATGGATGCGGCCTATTTTACGCGCGGCACGCAACAGGCGCGCGTGCCGCTGGCCGGGGATCAATAGATCCCGTCAATCTCCACCGTCAGCCGCGGCGCGGGCGGGTTGAGCAACAAGCTACGGCGGTCGGCCAGCCCGGCTTCGATCCCGCGAAGCCGCTGATAACGCTCGGCAGCAGCGGCTGCTGTGGCATCGGGGTCGCGCAGGATGGTCGGCTTCAGAAAGATGAACAGCGTGCGCTTCTGCCGCGCTTCGCGGCGCGATTTGAACAATTCGCCAACCAGAGGGATGTCGCCCAGAATCGGCACCTGGCTTTTCGAGCGCATGTAATCGTCGTTGATCAGCCCGCCCAGCACGATCGTCCGGCCGTTGTCCGCCAGAACCGTCGTGTTGATGGCGCGGCGGTTGGTGATGATGTCGGTCGCCTGGCTCAACTGGGTGGGAGCAATCGAGGACGCTTCCTGGCTGACCTCAAGGCGGATCGTATCGCCCGCATTGACGCGCGGCAGTACCCGCAGCGTGATGCCGACATCCTTGCGCTCGACCGAGGTATAGGGCGTCGCGTCGGAATTGTTGGTCAGGATCGATCCGGTGATGAAGGGCACTTCCTGTGCGACGACGAACTCGCCGATCTTGTTGTCCAGCACCGTGACCGACGGCGTCGACAGCAGGTTCGACTTGGTCGACACGCCCAGCGCCTGGACGAGGATCGAGAAATCATTGCCGATGGCGATATTGCCGGTCAGCCCCTCGCCCAGCAGGCGGCCCGCAGGCACGCCCAGCGTGTTGAGGATGGTGCCGAGCGAGATGCCGTCATTCGCGCCGAAACTGGTGGCGACGCCCTCCACCTGATTGAGCACGGTGCCCGACGTGCCGATCTGGATGGCGAGCTGCTCCGCCTCATCCCCGGTGATTTCGGCAATGGCGGCTTCCAACAGAACCTGTGGCCGGCGGACGTCGAGATCGGCGATCAATGTGTCCATGCCCGTCATGGCGCTGGGCGCGCCGCGCACGACGATGGCGTTGATGTCGGGTGCGGGCTGGACCGTCAGATCGGGCGTCGAAAAGCCCTGCGGCGTGGGGTCGCGTTCATTCTGACCGACAGTCGAGATGCTGCCGCCGCCGGTGCCGCCGCCCAGCGCACCCGCCGCGCCGAGTGCCGCTTGCGCCGCCTGATTGTTCGAATTGACCAGCCCCGACAGTGCCGCCGTCGGATTGCGGTTCGATGCGTTCAGCCCGCTGCGCGTGCCGCGCGACTGAAGGCTGCGGGCGACGGGATTGCTGGCCTCCGCCTCCTGACCCAGCACACCGCGCAACACTTCGGTCACGCTTTCCGCATCGGCATAGTTCAGGCGAAAGACGCGCGTGACCGGCGTCGCGCCGCCGGGCGTGTCGAGCGACAGGGCGATGCGACGTGCCTCCGCCACCGTGGCGGGGGTGCCGCGCACGATGACCATGTTGCTGCGGGCATCGCCCGCCACACGCGCGCCGCCCGCCTCGCCTTCGCCCACGACCTGCTGGATCGCGGCGGCCACGTCGACTGCCGAGCCGTTGCGGAGCGGGATCGTGGCAAAGCTCTGTCCGCCGCCGCCGTCCAGATTGCGCATCAGCGATTCGATCCGCCGGACATTGTCGGCATAATCGGTGACGACGATGGCGTTGGGGCTGGCCAGCGGCTCGACCGAGCCAAAGGTGGCGATAAGCGGGCGGGCGATCCGGGCCGCTTCCGCCGCGGGCACGTTCGACAGGCGGATCATGCGCGTCGTCAGTTCCTGACCCGAACCCGACCGGCGCACGCCGCCATCGCGCACGGCATTGGCCTGCGGCACGATACGCCATACCCGCCCCGACTGTACAGCGGCAAAGCCATTGGCGCGCAGCACCGACTGGAACAGCTCCCACACGCCCTCCGCCGACAGCGGTTGGGAGGAGGTAACGGTGACGACACCCTTGACTGCGGGGTCGAGGATCAGCGTCCGACCCGTCAGGCGCGAAATCTGGTCCGCGACATCGGCAATCTCGATCCCGCGCATGTTGACGACGATGTCGCCCGCCTGCCCCTGTGGCGCGGCGGCCAGCGGCTGGACGAGCATCGCTGCAAGCGCACAGGCCAGCGCGAAATTCGGGGCGGTTCGGCGGAAACGATGGATCACGGGTTCATGTCTCTAGCGTAGCGGGACGGTCAGCGTCATCGGCTTGCCGTCGCGAAGGACCTGGATTTGCGCCGAACCGCTGGCCTGCGCAGCGGCAAAGGCAGCCTGATCGGCGGCACCCCTGCCCAGCGTCTGGCCATTGACCGACTGAACGACGTCGCCGGGCTGCACCCCCGGCAATCCGCCTGCGCCGATGCGGTAGCCGCCATCGGTGGGCGTCGCCTGCAGCCGTTGCAGCAGGCCCGCTGCCGCTTGTGGCGGCGGCGCGGGGGTGGGTGTGGGCCGCGCCGTGGCGGGCGATGAGGATGGCGGGGGCGCGGCGCCCGGCGCGCCCGCTGCGGGTTGCGCCGGATCGGGCAGGGCGAGAAACTCGAGGCGGCCGCCATTGTTCAACAGGATGCGGTCGCGCTGGATCGACTCGATCGTCGCGCCGCCCAGATTTTCACCCACCCGCACCGCGCGCGGCGTGCCGCCGGCTTCGCTGACATAGGCGACGGCGAACGATTGGGGCTGTGCGAATACCAGCCCCTTCAGCACGAATTGCAGTGCCGAGGGCTGAGCTTGTTCGGTTTGCAACGCCGCGCCGAAGGGTTGCCAGCCGATGGCGGGCGACAGGTCGGGCAGCGCGACCGGGCGGTTGCCCGACGGGACGGTAATCGCCCCCTGTCCGGCATGCCCGGCGATGCGCCAGGTCAGGCCGGCCAGTGCGGCGGCCACCGACACGACCATGGCCCCCGTGATGACGTCGAGGGCGATTCGTTGCTGGCGGGGCGAAAGGGCGGACACGCGCTTCATGCCGGACCTGCGTCCACGAAACCGTCGAGCGATGCAAGCGGCGACGCGCCCCCGCGCGCATCGCCGGCATAAACATCAATCCGCACCCGCCGGATTGCGGGGTCGTCGGTCGCGCGTTCGACGACCGCGACTCGCCATGGCAGGCCCAGCATGTCGACCTGGTCGGACCCGTCGATCCCGGCTTCCAGTTCGGCGAGCCGGTTTTCAGCCACCCACATGGCGGCCGCTCGCCCCTCCATCGCGCGCGTCGAATCGATGTGGGTTTCGACCGTGCGGATCAGCCCCACGGTGGCGATCGCCAGGATCGCTAGCGCGACCAACGCCTCGATCAGCGAGAAGCCGTCATCCCGGTTCATGATGCGGGCACCACCCGCGCGGTCAGGCCATCATAGGCGACCGAAACCGTGCGCCCGCCCGCCGAGATCGTGGCGGTCAGCGGCTCCCCCGATCCTTCCGGTCCCAGGATGATGGGCGGACGGGCGGACAGGCGCATGGTCATGCCGCCGGGCAGCACATGGACGCCCAGCGCATCGTCCTCGATCGGTTCCCACCCGCCGCCGTCCTGTCGCGCAAAACCATAACCTGATTTTTCGGCGGTAAAAGCCACCAGCGCGTCGCCCAGCATCGCGTCGTCGGCCGCGGATTGCAGCCGGTCGGCCAGCCGCTGCGCCTCGCTGTCGACCGACGGCGCGCGAGTCGCCGCGCCGATGCCCAGCGTCACCGCGCCACCAGCGACCGCGATGATGGCCAGGACGATCAGCATTTCGACCAGCGTCATGCCCGCCTGATGGATGGGCGCGCGCACCGTTGCCCTACTTCTTGCCGTCGAGGTCCGCGTCCAGCCCCTCGCCACCGGGCTTTCCGTCCTTGCCCAGTGACTTCAGCTCAAAGCCGCCGCCTTGCGCGGTGTAGCTATAAGGATTGCCCCATGGGTCGAGCGGAACTTCGCCCAGATACCCCTCGCTCGACCAATTGGCCGGGACGGGCGGGGTCGACGGGCGTTCGGACAGCGCCTTCAGCCCCTGATTCGTCGTCGGATAATCGCCATTGTCCAGGCGATACATCTTGAGCGCGGCCGAAATGGTCCGGATATCGGTGTTCGCAACGGTCACGCGCGCTTCGTCCGGTCGACCGATCACGTTCGGCACGATCAGCGCGGCGACAAGCGCGATGATCGCCAGTACGACGATCATTTCGACCAAGGTCAGCCCGGCCTGATTGTCAGGGATTGATTGCGCCGGGTCGCGCCGGCTGTCATGAAACTGTTTCAAAAGGATGTGCATCGCCGCCCCATGCGTCCACTCGATGAAAGTCATGTGACAGCCGCCCCCACGCCGCCGACCCCGCTTATCATAGCGGAGGGCGCCGGCGCGGCAACCATGCTCGTGCCCGGCGAGGCCGTGCGGCTGCTGGCCGTCGACCTGCCGTTGCCCAACCGCGCCAAAAGGCTTGAGGCGCTGCCCTTTGCTGTTGAGGAATTGATCGCCGACCCGCTGGATGCGGTGCATCTGGCGCTGGGTGTCGAGCTGTCGCCGCGCCGTTTTCTGGTGGGCGTGGTGCGTCATGCACAAATGGCGGCATGGCTGGACGAAGCGGCTGCGGCGGGCCACGCCGATGCGGCCTTTGTTCCCGACAGCCTGGCGCTGCCCCGGCCGGGGGAGGGCGAATGGGCGGTCGAGCTGAGCGATACGCGCGCGACCGTGCGGGCCGGGGACGGCACCGGCTTTGCGCTGCCCGCGCCGATGATCCGCGCGGCATGGGAAGCGGCGGGGCAACCGCCGATACGCAATTACGGCGTCGCGCTGCCCGAAGACATGGGTGCTATGCCCGCCGAAATGGGCGATTTGTCGCTGGCGCGGCGGATCGCAGAACCGGCCCTGGACCTGCGTCAGGGCCGTTATGCCCGGCGCCGTGCCGCTCAGCTGCCGGGATGGGGGCGACGGTTGTTCTGGGTGGGCGCCATCGGTCTTGCCGCGCATGTCGGCATTGCCGCCGCCGACACGATGATGTTGCGCACCATCGCGGAACGGCGGGCTGACGACACCCGCACGCTGATCGCTGCCGCCGCGCCCGGCACGCCGACCAGTGGCGACGATCTGGCCGGTTCGGTCGCGGACCTGTTGCCCCAACCGCGCCGTTACAGTGCATTCCTGCCGTTATTGTCGCGCGTGTCGGGCGTACTGGCGCCGATGGGTGAGCAGGTGGCCGTGCGGACGATCGGGTTTCAGGGGGATGCGCTGGTGATCGATCTGGAGCCGTTGGCGCCGGGGTTGGCCGGACGGCTGAACGCGGCGATCAGCGACGCGCGACTGTCTGGACAGGTATCGCAACTGCCCGGCGGGGCCATTCGATTGACGGCGAGGGGCGCATGAAGATCGAGCTTCGCGATCCCCGGCTGGACGCCGCCATCGCCCGGTTCGAGGCGTGGTGGTCCACCTTGTCCCAGCGTGAGCGGGTGCTGCTGACCGTGCTGGGCCTGCTGCTGGCCGGGGCGGGTCTGATCTATGGCGTGGTCAAGCCGCTTCAGGCCGCGCGGGCAGAGGCGCGCGCGGACATCCGTACTTATGAAACGCTGTCGGCGCGCATCCGCGCAGCGGGCAAGCTGGAGGCGCAGGTGCCGCGCCGCGCCGGCAGCCCGGTCGAGATCGTTCAGGCATCGGCGCAGGCGCAATCGCTGTCGGTTGCGGTTGAGGCGGCGGACGGCGGCGTGCGCGCGACCGTCAGTGAGGGGCAATATGACCGCGTTCTCAACTGGATATCGGACGTGTCGCGCACATCGTCGCTGGGCGTCACCTCGGCCCGGATCGTCCGGCGGAGCGACCCCGGCATGGTCGAGGCGGTCGTGAGTTTCGCACCATGAGCGCGGTTCTGCCCTACAGCTTTGCGCGGCGGCATGGCGTCGTCCTGCGCCAGACGCCCGACGGCCCCGAATGCGTCCATCGCAGCGGCGTCGCGCTGGACGCGCTGCTTGAGGTCCAGCGGATCGCCCCCGACGCGCGGTTGATCCCCGCCAGCAACGAGGCGTTCGACGCGGCGCTGGGCGCGTCCTATGGCGACCGTGCGGCGCAGGCGGCGGATTTCGAGATTGCGGAGACCGACCTTGCCGCGCTGGCCGATTCGGCGGCAGCGGTCGACGACCTGCTGGACACGCGTGACGATTCGCCGGTCATCCGCCTGATCAACGCGCTGTTGCTGGAAGCAATCAAGGAAGGCGCGTCGGACGTGCATGTCGAGACGCAGGAAAAGCGGCTTGTGGTGCGCTTTCGCGTCGACGGCGTTTTGCGCGACATTGTCGAGCCGCAACGCGCGCTGGCGCCGCTGCTGGTCAGCCGTATCAAGGTGATGGCCAAGCTGGACATCGCCGAAAAGCGCGTGCCGCAGGATGGCCGCGTAACCCTTCGCATCGGCGGGCACGATGTCGACGCCCGCGTCTCCACTATCCCGACCCAGCATGGCGAGCGGGTGGTGATGCGTCTGCTGGAACGCGGGTCGATGACGCTCGACCTTGGCGCGCTGGGTATGAGCGAGCGGGACCGCACGGTCTTTACGCGGCTGCTTGAGCGGCCTCACGGCATTCTGCTGGTCACCGGCCCCACGGGTTCGGGTAAGACGACGACGCTTTATACCGCGCTGACGCGGCTGAACGATCGGCGCCGCAACGTGATGACGGTCGAGGACCCGATCGAATATGAACTGGCGGGCATTGCCCAGACCCAGGTCAATCCGCGCACCGACATGACCTTTGCCCGTGGCCTGCGCGCGATCCTGCGTCAGGATCCCGATGTCATCATGGTCGGGGAAATCCGCGATCAGGAAACGGCAAGCACCGCCGTGCGGTCGGCCATGACCGGGCATTTCGTGCTGTCGACGCTCCACACCAATTCGGCGGTCGGATCGGTCACGCGCCTGATCGACATGGGTGTCGAGCGCTATCTGCTGGCGCCGATGGTCGTGGGCCTGTGCGCCCAGCGGCTGGTGCGGCGGCTGTGCCCCAATTGCCGGCGTGAGGATGTTGCGGGTGAGGGCGACGTGCTGATGGTCGGCGGCGGGCTTCGCGTGGGTGAGCCGCTGTGGCGCGCCGAAGGCTGCGACGATTGCCACGGCGACGGCTATCGCGGGCGCGCGGGCCTGTATGAAGTCGTCGCGGTCGATGACGGGTTCCAGGCGATGATCCATGACGGCGCGTCTGAAGCCGATCTGGAGCGCCACGCCCGCACCGATAACCCATCGCTGCTGGATGACGGCATCGCCAAGGTCCGCGTCGGTGTGACCACGGTCGAGGAAGTGGCCCGCGTCACGCGCGACGAGGCATAGCGCGCGGCGACAGCGCCCACTGATCGCACCATGTCGATAGTGCGACGGCTGCGACCTTAAGCCGTTGAGGGTGCCAAGCCAGACCGCCGCGACGCGATGGGCGTGCGCCGTCGTTGAGGTGGCAGGGGGCCGGAAAGCCCTATTGCGCGATGGCGTAATGCACGAAGACCTGCGCCCGCGTTTCGATTGGCTGCGGCTTGATGTCGATCGCGATCGGCGGCGGCGGCGGGGGTGGAGGCGGCGCTGCGGGCATCGCGCGCGCGCCGGAGACGGTGATATCGATGCTTGCCGGATCGCGCATCGACAGGATCGGCCCCAGACGCAGCCCGGCGCCCGCGGCCACCGCCTCTGCCCGTTGCCGGGCGGCGCGGATCGCAACGGCGCTTGCGCGGCCCTGTGCTTCATCCGGATCGGACAGGGCAAAGCCCTGTATTCGGGCGTTGCTGGCGCCCAGTCGGGACGCAAGGCCGACCGCGGTTCCGGCCTTGTCGACGGCGCGCGTGCGGACGTTCATCTGCATGGTTGCGATTGCCCCGACGACGGCGCAATCGCCGGTACTGAGGCGTGGCTGACCGCCATAGCCGCGCCCGTTGCCACAGCCGTCACCGCGCACTTCCATCATATCGATGTGACCTGTGGTTAGTTCGCTGTCTGTGCTCAGCAGGTTGAGCAAGCCGCCGGTCACGGCCCGCTGCTTCGCCACCAGATCCCTGGTCGCCGCATCCGGGGTTTCGCCCTCACCCCGCAGGTTGATCTGGAGCATGGCGAGATCCGGGTCGGTGCGGACGATGCCGGTGCCCGTCACCTGAATCGTCCGGTCAGTGTCGGTTTGCGCCAACGCCGACTGTGGGATCAACAGCAGCGCGGTAAGAACGTGGCATTTCATCGACGTTACCCCCGGTTCGTAACCGTGCGCGACCGATTTATCAGGTGACGCAAGCAGGGCAACCGTCGCTGGACGGGCGCGGGTTCGGACGGCGGTCATCCGAACCCGCGCGCCGGATTTACGCCAGCATCCGCACCTTCGGCTCCCGGTCATAGAAGCGATGCTTGGCCGCTTCGATAAAGGCCGTGCCGGTGTCGGTGACGCCTTCATCCGGCTCGACCCCGGCCTTGTCGAGCAGGGGCTTGGCCGCATCGCTGGCGCCGATGGCCTTCAGGTGGCCGAAGGCGTCCATGACCCATTGCACGGCGGCGGCTTCCTTCAGCAGCATTGCCGTGCCTTCCGCCGACAGCAGCACCGCCACCGCGTCGAAGATCTGCGAAGGGCTGCCCGCCAGTTGGCCGTCCGCCGCGCGTTTCGAGCCGTCCGACAGTTTCGCGCCGCCGACCTTGGGCGCCACCAGCACCGGCTTGCCCTTCGCTGCGTCCACCGCCGCGATCAGTGCGTCGAGCTCCCCAGCATCGGTGCCGTCGGCGATCAGGATGCCCACCGCGCGCCCCTCAAGCGTGGCCTTCATGTTCTTGTGAATCGACAGCGCATCGGACGGCTTCATGTCGACGGGCGCACGCGCCGCTTCGGCCTTTTCCGGCAGGTCGATGTTCAGGCCATCGGCCACGCGCTTTGCCAGATCCTCGTCCACATTGCGCAGATTGGCGACCATGCGCGGGCGGACATGTTCCAGCCCGACCTTCGACAATTCGAACACGAAGGAGGACGCGATATGCGCCTGTTCGTGCGCGTCCTGCGAGCGGTAGAACAGCCGCGCCTGGCTGTAATGATCGGCGAACAATTCGGCGCGCACGCGCAGTTTCTCGCCCTGTTCGTCGTCGCCGGTCGCGGCGTTGACCGTCACGAAGCCGCGCGTCGGGCTTTCGCGGGGGCCACCATCCTCGCCTGCCAGGGCAAGGCTGTTGGGTTCGTAATTCGCGCGGCCCTTGGGCACCTGCGTCTGCATCTTGCCGTCGCGCTGGAAATTGCCGAACGGACAACGCGGCGCGTTGATCGGGATCTGGTGGAAATTGGTCGTGCCCAGTCGCGAATTCTGGGTGTCGAGATAGCTGAACAGCCGCCCCTGCAGCAGCGGATCGTTCGAAAAATCGATGCCCGGCACGATGTTCGACGGCAGGAACGCGACCTGTTCGGTTTCGGCAAAGAAATTGTCCGGGTTACGGTTCAGCGTCAGCTTGCCGATGATGCGGACGGGCACGTCTTCTTCGGGAATCAGCTTGGTCGCGTCCAGCACGTCATAGGGCTGGGCCCGGGCGAAATCCTCGTCGAACACTTGGATGCCCAGTTCCCATTGGGGAAATGCGCCGGTGTCGATTGCTTCCCACAGGTCACGGCGTTGATAGTCGTTGTCGGCGGCCTGAAGCTTCAGCGCCTCGTCCCAAATGGTCGATTGCAGGCCTAGCACCGGCTTCCAGTGGAACTTGACGAAATGCGCCTGACCCGCCTCGTTCACCAGCTTGAAGGTGTGGACGCCGAACCCCTCCATCGTGCGGAAGCTGCGCGGCAGCGTGCGGTCAGACATCGCCCACATCAGCATGTGCGTCGTTTCTGGCATCAGGCTGGCCCAGTCCCAGAAGGTATCGTGCGCGCTGCCCGCTTGGGGATAGGCGCGGTCGGCCTCCATCTTCACCGAATGGACGAGGTCGGGGAACTTGATCGCATCCTGAATGAAGAAGACGGGGATGTTGTTGCCGACCAGATCCCAATTCCCCTCCTTGGTGTAGAACTTCACCGCGAAGCCGCGCACGTCGCGCGGCGTGTCGACCGATCCGGCACCACCCGCGACCGTGGAAAAGCGGACGAACACTTCGGTCTGCTCGCCCTTTTTGAACACGGCGGCCTTCGACAGGTCGGAGATATCCGCCGTCGCTTCGAACACGCCGTGCGCGCCCGATCCACGCGCATGGACGATGCGTTCAGGGATGCGTTCATGGTCGAAGTGGAAGATCTTTTCGCGCAGCACGAAATCTTCCAGCAGGGTCGGGCCACGCGCGCCTGATTTCAGGCTGTTCTGATTGTCGCTGATCGGCACGCCGTGGTTGGTGGTCAGCACCGGGACGTCGCCCTGTGCGATCTGGTGGGTTTCGCCGCCATGGCCGGGATTGCGATTTCGGGCGTCGCTCATCGTTGGTCCTTTCGAAAGGGGTTGGCCGGTGAACGAGCGAGACGGCGATCATGTCCATCAATAACCAATGTCGATGCTCGCTTTTCTCGATCAGTGCGATTAACTCGCGCCATGACCGCCTATGCCTGGCGCGCCGCCGATCGATCGGGCGCGAGCAAGAAAGGGATTATCGAGGCTTCGTCGCCCGCCGCGGCGCGCGCGATGCTGCGCGAACAGTCCTTGCTGCCGCTGTCGGTCGAACCGGCCAATGATCGTGGGCCCGCGGTGGGCGGGATCAAGCTGCCGTCGCTTCGCCGCCGGGGCCTGTCAGCGCGGCAACTGGCGACCGTGACGCGCCAGATTTCGACGCTGGTCGGGTCGGACATCACGATCGAGGAATCGCTGCGGCTGGTGGCCGCCCAATCGGAGGTGCCCGCCGTCACCGCGCTGTTGACCGATGTGCGCGGCGCGATCCTGGACGGGCGCAGCTTTGCCGCGGCGCTGGGCCTGCATCCGAAAGGCTTCCCCGAATTCTACCGCGCGTCGGTGGCGGCGGGGGAACAGTCGGGCAAGCTGGCCAGCGTGCTGGATCATCTGGCCGAGTTTGTCGAAAACCGGCAGGCCAATGGCCAGAAGCTGCAACTGGCGCTGCTGTATCCCGCGCTGCTGGCGACGGTCAGTTTCGGCATGATGGTGCTGCTGATGGTCTATGTCGTGCCCGACATCGTGCGCGTATTCGTGTCGCGCGGTGCCGAATTGCCGTTCCTGACCCGCGCGCTGATCGCGGTCAGCGCGTTCTTGCAGAATTATGGCCTGTACATGCTGTTGGTCGGAGCCGTCGCGTTTCTGATCTTTGGCCGATGGGGGCGTGTGCCCGCAAACCGGCTGCGGCTGCACCGCTTCTTCAACGAAACGCGGCCGTTCGCGCGGTTCAGCCGCCAGTTCAACGCGGCGCGCTTCGCCGGCAGCCTGGCGACGCTGGTGGAAAGCGCGGTGCCGTTGGTCGAGGCGTTGCAGGCCGCCGCCGCCGTAACGCCCAATCTGTTCGTCCGTGAAAAGGCGTTCGCCATCGCCGCGCGCGTGCGCGAAGGGATCAGCCTGCGCGCCGCGATGGCCGAAAGCGGTGTGTTCCCGTCGATGCTGGTCGCCATCGTCGCATCGGGCGAATCGAGCGGGCGGCTGGCCCCGGCGCTGGGCCGCGCATCGGGGGAGCTTGAGCGCGAACTGGACGCACTGGTCGCCACGCTGGTCGCGCTGGTCGAGCCGCTGGTGCTGCTGCTGATGGGCGGGCTGGTGCTGATGATGGTGCTGGCGATCCTGTTGCCGATCATCAACCTGAACAATCTGGTGCAGATCTAGCTCAGCGCTTGCCACCCGCCTCAGCCATGCCGTAGCGACGCGGGCGAGAGAGAGGGGCCTTACATGATTGATTTGCTCGCAACCGCGCCACTGGCGCTGGCGATTGCCGCGACGCCGCCGCGTGAAGAGAGCGAGCCGCAGGCAATTGTGGTGACGGGCCGGGGCCTGGACCTGCCGGAAAACAGCAGCAATGCCCGCGTCGTCATCGACCGCGACCGCGCAACCGATACCGCCAGCGGCCGGCTGGAGGACGTCCTGGGCGATATCGCGGGCCTGCAATCCTTTCGCCGTGCCGATTCGCGGTCGGCCAATCCGACCGCACAGGGCATCACCCTGCGCGGGCTGGGCGGCAATGCGGCCAGCCGCGCGCTGCTGATCATCGACGGCGTGCCACAGGCCGATCCGTTCGGCGGCTGGATCGCCTTTCCCGCCTATTCGACCGACCGTATCGGCGCGGTGCGCGTGCGGCGTGGCGGCGGCAGCGGCCGGTGGGGATCGGGCGCGATCGGCGGCGTGATCGAGATCGACAGCGCCACGCCCGATCAGCTGCGCCCGCTGACCGCCGAAATCGCCTATGGGGAGCGCAACGCCGTCGACGCCCGCACGACCGCGACGCTTGAGCGCGGCAGCGGTTTTGCCACGCTGTCGGCGGGTTATATGCGCGGCGACGGCTTTTTTCCGATCGTCGAGGAAGATCGCGGCGCGGTGGACCGGGCCGCGCCCTATGAACAGTTCAACGCTGCGTTGCGTGGTGTCGTGCGGATCGCGCCCGAACTGGAATTGCAGACGACGGTTCAGGGTTTCACCGACCGGCGCGACCGGGGCATCGCCTTTACCGAGATCGAAAGCGACGGCGCGGATGCCAGCGTGCGGCTGGTCGGCAAGGGCGACTGGCGCTTTTCGGTGCTGGGCTATGTCCAGACCCGGCGCTTCGCCAGCAACTTTGCCAGTGTCAGCGACGACCGGACATCGGCCAATCAGGTGCTGAACCAGTATAACACACCCGGCACCGGCATTGGCGGTCGGGTGGAGATCATGCCGCCGCTTGGCCCCGATATCGACCTGGCGGTGGGCGCCGATGTGCGCGCGCTGTCGGGGGAGACGCAGGAGCTTTACACCTTTGTCGCGGGCAGCCCGACCCGGCGGCGTGAGGCCGGCGGCGCGACGCGCACACTGGGCGCCTTTGCCAGCCTGTCGGCGCGGCTGGGTCCGGTCCGGCTTGAGGGTGAGGGGCGGATCGACGGGTGGCGGATCACCAATGGCCGGCTGTTCGAAACCGCGCTGGCGGGCGGGACGCTGACCGACACCGACTTTGCCGATCGTTCGGGCAGCGAGGCGACGGGGCATGTCGGGCTGGCATGGACATTCGCCCAGCCGCTGACGCTGCGTGCCGCCGCCTATCGCGCATGGCGCCTTCCGACACCCAACGAACTTTATCGCCCATTCCGCGCGGGCGCCGACGCCACGGCCGCCAATGCCGAACTGCGCCCCGAGACCATGGAGGGGTATGAGGGCGGAATCGACCTGGCGCTTGGGTCGCGCGTGACGTTGGGCGCCACGCTGTTCCGCAACGTGCTGAACGACGCGATCGCCAATGTGACCATCGCGCGCGGGCCGGGCACGTTTCCCGGTGTCGGCTTCGTATCGGGCGCGGGCTTTTATCGCCGCCGCGACAATCTTGAGGCGATCCGCTCAACCGGTGTCGAGGTTGATGCGCGCGCGTCGCTGGGCGAATTCAGCATGGCTGCGTCCTATGCCTGGGTCGATGCAGAGGTGGCGGGCGGATCGCTTGCCCCCACGCTGGACGGTGCGCGACCGGCGCAGGTGCCGGAGCATCAGGCATCGGCAACGCTTGGCTGGGTACGCGGCAATTGGGGCGCGGGTGCAACGGTGCGTTATGTCAGCAGCCAGTTCGAGGACGATCAGAACAGCCGCCCGCTGAACGACGCGGTGACCGTCGATGCCACCGTGTCGATGCCGCTGGCGCGCGGCGCCCGCCTGTTTGCGCGGGGCGAAAATCTGTTCGATGCGCGGGTCGAAACGGGCTTCAGCAACGACGCCGTCGAACGCGCCCGCCCACGCCAGTTGTGGATCGGCCTGCGTTTCGGGGGTGGCGCGGGCTGAGTGCATCCGCGCCCTTTTGTCGCGGAGCAGGCGATGAGGGGTGCGCGGGCGCGGTAAACCGCCTATCTCCGGCAAATGCGTAACCGCCCAGGGCTTCCCAGCCGCCAGCAGATCCTCGATTTCATCGCCCAGTCGGACAAGCCCGCCGGCAAGCGGGAGATCGCCCGCGCCTTTGCCCTGTCGGGCGCGGACAAGATCGCGCTGAAGGCGTTGTTGAAGGACATGACGGACGAGGGGTTGATCGACGTCGCCCCCGGCCGCGCGTTTCACCGCATGGGCGGTGTGCCCAAAGTGACAGTGCTGCGCGTCGTCGATGTCGATGGTGATGCCGTCTGGGCCGTGCCTGAGCGCTGGGAGGCGGAGGGCATTCCCCAACCGCGCCTGCGCGTGATCGAACGGGGACGGCGGCAATCGGCGCTCGGCCCCGGCGACCGCATCCTCGCCCGGACCGAGGAAGCAGGTAATGGCTGGCTGGCGCATCCGATGAAGACGCTGGCGCGCGGCGAGGAACAGATCCTTGGCGTGCTGCGCGAAGAGGGCGGGCGCCTGTTCCTGGGCGGGCTGGACAAGAAGGTCGGCCGCGACGTGCCCGTGGTTGATCGCGGCGACGCGGAGCCGGGCGACTTGGTGCTGGCGGAAAAGACCGGACGCCCGCCGCGCATCATGGCCAAGGTGGTCGAACGGCTGGGCGACCCGTTCGCCCCGCGCAGCTTTTCGATGATCGCCATCCACAAGCATGGCATTCCCAACGTCTTTTCGCCCGACCTGATCGACGAGGCGACGCGCATCGCCCGGCAGCCGCTGGGCGAGGATCGGGAGGATCTGCGCCACCTGCCCATCGTCGCCATCGACCCCGCCGATGCGCGCGACCATGACGATGCCGTCTGGGCGACCCCCGATGACGACCCGGCCAATGCGGAGGGTTTCCGCGCCATCGTCGCCATTGCCGATGTGTCCTTCTACGTCCGCCCCGGGTCGCTTCTGGACAAGGAAGCGCGCAAGCGGGGCAATTCGGTTTATTTCCCCGACCGCGTCGTGCCGATGCTGCCTGAAGTGCTGTCGGCGAATGTCTGTTCGCTGAAGGAAGGCGTCGATCGCGCGGCGCTGGTCTGTCATCTTCGCATCGGCAAGGATGGCGAGCTTCGCGAATGGCGTTTTTCGCGGGCAGTGGTGCGGATCGCGGCCAACATCGCTTATGAAGACGCACAGGCGGCGGTCGATGCCGCGGGCGCGGGGGAGGAACCGTCGACGGTCGCACCCGACCTGACGCGCGACGCACTGTTGCCCCTTTGGAATTGCTGGGCCGCGCTCAGCCGCGCACGCGACAGCCGCAGCCCGCTGGACCTCGACCTGCCCGAACGGCGCGTGGTGCTGGATGAAAAGGGCCGCATCCTGTCGGTTGCCCCGCGCGAGCGGCTGGACGCACACCGGCTGATCGAGGATTTTATGATTGCCGCCAACGTGGCTGCGGCGAAGGCGCTGGAGCGCAAGAAGGCGCCGGTCATGTACCGCATCCACGAACCGCCCAGCCGGGAAAAGCTGGTCGCGCTGAAGGATTATCTCAAGACCTTCGACCTCAGCTTCGCGCTGGGGCAGGTGGTGAAGCCCGGCACCTTCAACCACATCCTCGGTACGCTGAAGGAGCACGAAGCGCGTGAGGAAATCATGACGCAGGTGCTGCGGACGCAGACGCAGGCCTATTATGGACCGGAAAATGCCGGGCATTTCGGGCTGGCGCTGGGCAGCTACGCGCACTTTACCTCGCCCATCCGGCGTTATGCCGACCTGATCGTCCACCGTTCGCTGGTCGATGCGTACAAGCTGGGCGCGGGCGGGCTGTCGAAGGAAGATGCGGCCAACATGGCGCGCGTGGGCGAGTTGATCTCAGGGCTTGAGCGCCGGGCGATGGAGGCGGAGCGGGAGACGATCGACCGTTATGTCGCCGCCTATCTGGCCGACCATGTGGGTGAGGTGATGGACGCCAAGATCACGGGCGTCGCCGCGTTCGGCTTTTTCGCGACGGTGGAGGGCGTGGGCGGCGACGGGCTGGTCCCTGCGCGCGATCTGGGCCGCGAATATTTCCGCCATGACGAAGCGGGCCAGCGGCTGGTGGGTGAGGAAACGGGCGAGTTCTTTGCGCTGGGCCAGCGGCTGAAGCTGCGTCTGGTGGAGGCCAATCCCGTGTCCGGCGCGCTGCGGTTCGAACTGCCCGACGGCAAGGGTTCGGGGAGCGGGGAGCGGCCCGACGGACGGCGCGGCCCCCCGCCACGGGTCATGAAGCGGCGCGGACGCCCCGCCAATATCCGCCATCAGGGCAAGCGGCGCTAAGGCGCGCCGCGCGCCTCAACGCTCTTCCAGCCGGGGCATCAGCTCGACGAAATTGCAGGGCCGGTGGTCGATGTCGAGCTGTTGCGACAGGATGCCGTCCCAGCCATCCTTCACGGCGCCGGTCGATCCGGGCAGCGCGAAGATATAGGTGCCGCGCGCCACGCCGGCACATGCCCGCGACTGGATGGTCGATGTGCCGATCTTCTGAAAGCTGATCCAGCGGAACAGCTCTCCGAAACCGGGGATTTCCTTGTCGACGACGCGCGCCAGCGCCTCTGGCGTCACGTCGCGGCCGGTCACGCCGGTGCCGCCGGTGGTCACGACCACCTCGACCGCCGGATCGTCGATCCAGCCGTGCAGCCGCGCGACGATCAGGTCCACCTCGTCACGGACGATCGCACGGTCGGCCAGCTCGTGCCCCGCCGCGCCCAGCCGCTCGACCAGTGCGTCGCCCGACCGGTCCTCCGCCAGACCGCGCGTGTCGGAAATCGTCAGTACGGCAATGCGGACCGGGCGGCGGACCCGGCCGTCGTCACCGGGCACGAATATTGTCGCGGCGCGTGTTGACGGCGGTTGCCCCCTTCATTCCGGGAAAGCGCGGCCACATGCCCTGTGCCAGCGCGCCACGGCTGCTCGACGGCTTGCCCGCCTGAAGCTCGTACATCCAGTAGTTGCGCAGCACCGTCATGACGTAACCGCGCGTTTCCCAGTACGGAATGCTCTCGATGTACAACAGCGGGTCGCCGCCGTCCTTCGAGGTCATGTTCCATGCCTCAACCGGCGACGGCCCCGCATTATAGGCGGCGATGACCTTTGGCAGCAGCCCGCCGGTCGCGGGCATGTCGCGCAGCTTTTCCAGATAGCTCTGCCCGACCTCGATATTGGTCGACGGGCGCGACAAAGCGGAGCGGTCGATGACGCTGGTCATCCCCTTGGCACGGGCGATGTCGGTCGCGGCGGCGGGCATGATCTGCATCAGGCCATAGGCGCCCGCCGGCGACACCACGGTCGAGCGGAAGCGCGATTCTTGCAACGTGTGGGCATAAACCAGCGCCTTGTCCACGCGCCAGCCGCCATCGGGCGTCCAGTCGGGCGCGGGATAGCGGGTCGCTACCTGAGGCCGGGCGCCGGGCGGGCAATTATGTGACAGCCAGATCTGGGCGGCAGGCAGGTTCAGCGCACCCGCCAGCCGTGCCAGAGAGGCGTATTCACCACCATCGCCGATCCGCGCCTGATGCTTGAGCAGGTCAGCGGCCATGTCCTCTTCACCGATCTCAACCAGCGCGGCGGCGACGCGGATGTTGGGCCGCCGCTCCAGCGCCTTCCAATCGGCGCCGGCGGTGCGATCGGGCAGGCGGTCGGTCGCCTCGGCAATGCCCAGCGCCTGACGCGACAACATGCCGTAGAAGGTTTCATTATACTGAGCCGCAGCCTGAAGGCGGGACTGGATCAGGTCGGGGCGCGCACAGGCCATGTCGGCGCGCGCCGCCCAGTAATGGCCGGCCGCGCGCAGGTCGACATCGGTTGCGCGCTGGGCAACGGCGGCAAAGGCGATCTGGGCGGCGCGGCAGTCGCGCTGGCGCCATGCGGCGAGGCCCTGAACCCAATCGGCCTGCGGGACCCATTCGCCGGTCCCGGCCTGAGCCGCAGCGGCGACGCGGCGCGCATTGGCATCGTCGCCCATCAGATAATAGATCCACGCCACGCGCTGGCGCCATTCGGTCAGCGCTTCAGGCGTCAGGCGACCCTCATATTCGTTCACTAGCGTTTCGGCCGCGGGACCGTCATCAGCCTTGATGAAGGGTACGGCGCGCTGGGCCACTTCGGCGGCGGCGGCATCGCTGGCCGTTCCCTTCAACCGGATGCGGTTGGGCGCACCATCGACCCAGATCAGGCGCTGTGCCGTGGGCAGCGAAGGGAGCGTTTCGGCCCCGCGCAGCTTGGCGAGGCGAGCGATCTGGGGCGCCTGCGGCAATTCGGGTGCTTCGGCCAGCAGGCCCATCAGCGGCACCAGCTCGACCTTTGGCGAACCCTTGGCCGTGTAAAGCTCTGCGCGGGCCAGCGCGTGGAGCGGGCCGGGGCGCATCGCGTCCAGTTGCAGCTGCGCGTCGGTCCAGCGCTGTTCGCGGATCGCGGCAAAGACCGCGCGATACGCAGTGCGCTGGCCGTCATCCAACTGTTGCGGGATGCCGCGATTGGCGGCGGCGCTGCGCACGGGCAGCTTGTCGTCATTCGGCTCGCCCGCGACGGCGATGCCGGGCAGCGCGACCAGACTGAACAGCGCCACGGCGCCAAGGCTGATGTTCATTACGCTTGTCCCCCAAGCAGCGTTTGCAGACAGCGCCATGCGTCGCGCTTTACCTGCGGATGCTTCAGCATGAAGCGCGGATGCGCGATTGCGAGTGCCTGCAGCTCTCGACCATGCGCTGTAATGCCATGCAACCCCCTTGGAACGGGAGCGCCGTCCGCCGTGAGCAACGCACGGCTCGTCGTATGGCCGACGATCAGCACGGTGCGCGCGGGTGCCAACGCCATCAGCCGCCGGGCGCGATCGATCAGGTCGGGCAGCATGTCGTCCGACAGCGTGTCCGCCAAAGGTCGCGCCATGCACAGCCCGGCGATCAGCGTATCCTCGCGCGATCGGCCGATGGACGAAAGGATGCGATCGAACATCGCCCCTTCGGTCCCACCGATCAGCGAATCGCCATTGGGCTGGTCGGTCAGCACGATCAGATCGGCGTCGCGCGGCCCTTCCGGCTGGATCGGCGTCGCGCCGCCCCATCCCCGTTCGGGGGCGGTTTCGCCCAGCCGCCAATCCCAGAAGGTCGCATAATCGCCCGGTGCGTCGGCGGGGGCGGTGTCGTTGGCGGGTTGCGCCGTTGCCGCTACGGCTGCGCGGGCGGGGCGAGCCTGCCAGTCGCGGGGATCGTCCTCGACCAGCGTGTCGACACCTGCGTCCTGCCACCATTCCAGCGCGCTGGCGGCAAGTTCATCCCATCGGTGGTATTGATCGGCCCCCATGCCTAGCTAAAGCCATCGACTTGACCTTCGCGTCAATGTCGGTGCAGCGCTGGCCCGACAGGCCGTGGCGCGCACGCGACGATGCGGGGAACCGGCGGCGTACGGAGAGACCGAATGAGCGAACGCGAATCGATGCCTTATGACGTGATGATCGTCGGCGCCGGGCCGGCGGGCCTGTCGGCGGCGATCCGCCTGAAACAGATGGCGAATGAAGCAGGCAGCGAACTTGCCGTCTGTGTGCTGGAAAAGGGGTCGGAAGTCGGCGCACACATCCTGTCGGGTGCGGTGATCGACCCGCGCGCGCTGGACGAATTGCTGCCCGAATGGCGCGAACAGGGCTGTTCGCTGGCGCAGACGCCTGTCACCGAGAATCATCACTGGGTCCTGTCTAAAACGGGCAAGCGCAATCTGCCCGAATTCGCCCTGCCGCCGTTCATGCACAATGACGGGTGCTACACCGGGTCGCTCGGCAATCTGTGTCGCTGGCTGGCCGAACAGGCCGAGGGGCTGGGCGTCGAGATCTTCCCCGGCTTCGCTGCCGCCGAGGTGCTGTTCAATGACGACGGATCGGTCAAGGGCGTGGCGACCGGCGACATGGGCGTCGCACGCGATGGCACGCACAAGCCCGACTGGCAGCCTGGGCTGGAGCTTCACGCGCGCTATACCTTTTTCGCGGAGGGCGTGCGCGGGCATCTGTCCAAGGAACTGATGCGCCTGTTCGACCTGCGCGCCAATTGCGATCCGCAGGTTTACGGGCTGGGCGTCAAGGAATTGTGGGACGTCGACCCCGCAAAGCACGTGCCCGGCCGCGTCATCCATACGCAGGGCTGGCCGCTGTCCGAAACCGCCGGGTCGAATGGCGGCGGCTTCATCTATCATCAGGCCAACGGACAGGTGGCGCTGGGCTATGTCACCTGGCTGAACTACCGCAATCCGTATCTGTCGCCGTTTCAGGAAATGCAGCGGTGGAAGACCCATCCCGAAATCGCCGCGCTGCTGGCCGGGGGCAAGCGCGTTTCATACGGCGCGCGTGCGATCAACGACGGTGGGTTCCAGTCGGTGCCCAAGCTGACCTTCCCCGGCGGTGCGCTGATCGGCTGTTCGGCGGGCTTCCTGAACGTGCCGCGGATCAAGGGCACGCATACCGCGATGAAATCGGGCATGATGGCCGCCGAGGCTGCCTTCGCCGCCGTGCAGGCCGATCGCCGCGCCGATGAGCTGACCGACTATACCGCCGCTTATGAGACGAGCTGGGTGCACGAGGAATTGCGCCGCGTTCGCAACGTCGTGCCGCTGGTCAAGAAATATGGCGACTTCATCGGATCGGGCATGTCGGGCGTGACGATGTGGATGGAGCATTGGGGCATGAAGATGCCCTTCACCCTGCATCACAAGCCCGACCATGAGAGCCTTTGGGGCAAGAACGAGGTTCAGCCGATCGACTATCCCAAGCCCGACGGTGTGCTGACGTTCGACCGGCTGTCGTCGGTGTTCATTTCGAACACCAATCATGAGGAGGATCAGCCGGTCCACCTGACGCTGAAAGACCCCGCCGTGCCGATCGCGCACAACCTGCCCTTGTATGACGAACCGGCGCAGCGTTACTGTCCCGCCGGCGTGTACGAAGTAGTGGGCGAGGAGGAGGGCGATCCGAAATTCGTGATCAACGCCCAGAACTGCGTCCACTGCAAGACGTGCGACATCAAGGACCCGACCCAGAACATCAACTGGGTCGTGCCGGAAGGTGGCGGAGGGCCGAATTATCCGAACATGTGATCGCCTGATCGTCCTTGCCGCGCTGATCGCCGCGCCGGTGGTCCCCGTGCTGGCCGCCGACCCGCCGCGCGGCGGGGAATTGTCGGCCTATGTCCGTGCGCGGGCCGCCGATGCGGAAGGGGCGGCCGATGTGGCGGCGCACGGCTATGCACTGGCGCTGGCTGCCGATCCGGGGAATGAAGTCATTGCGATCCGCGCCTTTCGCGAAGCGCTGGCCGTCGGCGACATGGCGCTCGCGCGCCGTGCGCTGTCGGTGCTGGAGGCATCGAACGTCGCGCCTGCCGATGGTGCCTTGTTGCGCTTTGCCGATCATGTCGCGGCGCGTCGCTGGGATGCGGCCCGGGCCAGCGCGGACCGGATCGGGCAGGGGCCGCTGGATTTCGTGGGGCCGGTGCTGAATGCCTGGCTGACGCTCGAGACGCGGACGGGCGATCCGCTGGCGGTGCTGGACGCTGGCGAGGGCAATGCCATTTCGCGCCGCTATTCGAACGAAGCGCGGGCGCTGCTCCAGATCGCAAGCGGTCAGAGCGACGCGGCGAAGCAGACGCTTCAGACGATGCTGGCCAGCGATCAGGGCAGCCTGGACCTGAGAATAGCGGCCGCACGTCTGTTTGCCGGACGCGGGGACAAGGGGACCGCACGCGCGCTGCTGGCGGGCAACGACCCGCTGATCGTCGCCCAGCGAGAGGCATTGGGGCGCGGTGAAAAGGCCGATGCCGCATTCGGCGCCGCGACGCTGTTCGTCCGGCTGGCCGGGGATTTGTCGACCGACGACGAACCCTCCCCGCTGGTCGTGCTGCTGACGCGCGCGGCGCTGCTGCTCGATCCATCGAACGACCGTGCGACACTGTTGCTGGCACAGGCGCTGTCGAATGACGGCGCGGGTGCGCGGGCGCTGGCGCTGATCGACAGGGTCCGGCCGCGCAGCCCGTTTCATCCGCTGGCGGAGCGGTTGCGTATCGGCATCTTCGAGCGAACAGGCGACACCGATGCCGCCGTTCAGCTTGCCGCGCGCTTTTCGGCGGCACGGGACGCGACGGCGGACGACGCCCGCACCTTGGGCGACCTGTTGGTTTCCTCCGACCGTTATGCCGAAGCAGCCGATGCCTATGCCACCGCCATGGCGCGCGATCCCGACGGCGCGGACTGGGTGCTGAACCTGCAACGTGGCGGCGCACTGGAACAGGCGGGCCGTTTCGACGAAGCGTTGCCCTTTTTGCGCCGCGCGGTCGAACTGGCGCCCGATGAGCCGGTGGCACTGAATTATCTGGGCTATGCTCAGGTGGAGCGCGGCATGAACCTGCCCGACGCGCAGGCGCTGCTGGAAAAGGCGCGGCGGCTGAAGCCCGACGATCCGTCGATCACCGATTCGCTTGCCTGGGCCTATGTCCAGCGCGGGCAGGTGGCAAAGGCGCTGCCGCTTCTGGAACAGGCGGTCGTTGCCGAGCCGGGCGATGTCGAGATCAACGAGCATCTGGGCGATGCCTATTGGGCGGCGGGGCGGCGATATGAGGCGCGCTATGCCTGGCGTGCGGCGTCGGTTCATGCCGGTGACGAGGACAAGGCGCGACTGGCCGCCAAGCTGGAGCATGGCGTCGACGCCGCACGCTGACATGATCGAGGAAGCTGCCCCCGCCAAGCTGAACCTGGCGCTGCATGTGCGTGCGCGTCGGCCCGACGGCTATCACGAACTGGAGACGCTGTTTGCCTTTGTGGCCGATGGCGACACCATCCGCCTCGACCCCGCAGGGCCTGCCGGCCTGACCATCACCGGTCCTTTTGCGCAGGGTCTGGTGGGGGAGGGGGACAATCTGGTGCTGCGGGCCGAACGCCTGTTCGGCGAGCGGATCAAGCCGGTGCCGCGCGCGGCGATCGAGCTGGTCAAGCGGCTGCCGGTCGCGTCCGGCATTGGCGGCGGTTCTGCCGATGCGGCGGCGACGCTGCGTGCGCTGGCGCGGGCGCATGGCGTAGCGACTGATGATGCGCGGCTGTTCGAATGTGCGGCGGCCCTGGGTTCGGACGTGCCCGCATGTCTGCTGGGGCGCGCGGCAGTCGGGCGCGGACGGGGCGAGCGGCTGGAACCGTTGCCCGCATTGCCGCCCATGCCGGTCCTGCTGGTCAATCCGGGCGTGCCGGTTTCCACGGCGGCGGTGTTCGCGCGGTGGGACGGTGTGGATCGCGGCCCGATCGGCGCCGGAGGTGCCCTGGAATCGGCCTTGGCCGGCCGCAACGATTTGGAGCCGCCGGCGCGCGCCATTGCGCCGGTGGTGGCGGATGTTCTGGCGTTGCTGGCTGCACAGCCGGGCGTGAAGCTGGCGCGTATGTCAGGCTCGGGTGCCACCTGTTTTGCGATGTTTGATGACGGCGACGCATGTCACGGCGCTGCGGCGGCGCTGGATGGGCGCGGGTGGTGGTGTCTCGAAACGGCACTCGCGTGACAGTTTGTGTCTCATATCAGGACTTCTGATGTCATTTCGCTCTGGACGAATCGTTCGGCACGATCTTTGCTGGCCGTTGCTATAGCGGGCCGTACGCCAGGAGCGGATCGCCTGTCGGTGGCCGGGCCCCTTGGGTCCCGCCACCTTCCGCAGGGGAGCGGCGTGACAGCGGCGCCCTGAGCGGGCATTTGGGCAGCATGGCCGACCAAGCACATCCCCCCGCCATTTCAATTGAAGGCAAAGCCGATACGCTGCTGCTGTGCGACCACGCGTCCGACCGCGTGCCGGACGGCGTCGATCTGGGCGTCCCGGCCGAGGTCCTGGGGATGCATGTCGCGGTCGATATCGGCGCTGAGCCGCTGACGCGCGCGCTGGCGGCGCGGCTTGATGCGCCCGCGATGCTGGCCACGGTTTCCCGGCTGGTGATCGACCTGCACCGCGAACCCGATCACCCCGCGCTGGTGCCGGTCGAAAGCGACGGCATCCCCGTGCCGGGTAATGAACGGGCGGATCGTTTTGAGCGGATTACCCGGTTCCACGCGCCCTATCACGCGGCGGTTTCGCGCTGCGTCGCCGAGCTTCGCCCGCGCCTGATCGTTGCGATCCACAGCTTTACCCAGCAATTGCAGTCGGGCGGCCAGCCGCCCCGGACGCTGGAGGCGGGCATCCTGTACAACCGCGATGACCGTGCCGCGCGCGTGATGATCGCGGAACTGCGCGAGCAGGGTATCGAGACCGGTGACAATGCGCCCTATTCGGGACGACTGCTGAACGCGACGCTCAACCGCCATGGCGAGGCACAGGGCATTGCCTGTGTCTCGATCGAGGTTCGCAACGACCTGATCGCCGATGCGGCGGGCGTGGCGCACTGGTGCGAGTTGCTGGCGCCGATGATCGTGAAGGCGCGCGATGCGGTGGAGCGCCCGCCGATTGCACAGGGTCGCCCATGATGATCCCGGCGGGCGCCCCCATCGTTACCGCAGACGCCATGCGCGCCGCCGAAGCCGCCTGTTTCGCGAGTGGCGCGACGCAGCACGAGTTGATGGCACGCGCCGGCGCGGCGGTTGCGCGCGAAGCAGCGCGGTTCGCCACCGGTCAGCCGGTGCTGGTGCTGGCGGGGCCGGGTAATAATGGCGGTGACGGCTTCGCCGCTGCCCGCGTGCTGGGCAAGATGGGCCTGGCCGTGACGGTTGCGACGCTGGGCCATGATTGGCACGGCGCAGCAGAGGCGATGCGCGCAGACTGGTCCGGGCCGACAGTGCCGCTGTCGCAAGCGCCGGAGCGCCCGCTGATCGTCGACGGACTGTTCGGCATCGGCTTGTCGCGGCCGATCGAGGGCGATGTGGCGGCGGCGATCCTGAAGCTGCGGGACGCCGCGCGGTTCGTGCTGGCGATCGACATTGCATCGGGAGTGGATGCCGACACTGGCGCCGCAGCCGGGGCGGTGTTGCGCGCCGATGCCACGCTGGCGCTGGGTGCCCTAAAGCGCGGCCATGTGCAGGGTGCGGGGCTGAGCGCGAGCGGAGCCTTGCTGCTCGACCCGATCGGCATTCCGGTCGAAAGCGGCGTGGGGATGCTGGGCCGCCCGCGCATGGCTGCGCCGGGTAGCGACGATCACAAATATACGCGCGGACTGGTCGGTATTCAGGGCGGCGCGATGGCGGGCGCGTCCCGACTGGCCGCGGCGGCGGCGGCGCGCGGCGGGGCGGGCTATGTCGTGCTGGCCAGCGACGATGCGCGCGTGCCGTTCGATGCGGTGGTCCATCGCGAGACTATCGACGCGGAGAAGGCGGCGGCGGTGCTGATCGGGCCGGGTCTTGGCCGCGACGCCGCCGCGCGGGGTGTGGTTGGTGAGTGGCTGGTGAGCCACCGGCCACTGGTGCTGGACGGCGATGCGCTGGCGCTGCTGTCGGTGGAAGCGCTCGCTGCCCGGACCACGCCGACGATCCTGACACCCCATGGCGGCGAGTTCGAGCGGCTGTTCGGCCCGGTCGATGGCGACAGGATCGCCGCGACGCTCGACGCGGCGCGCGCCAGTGGTGCCGTCATTATCCACAAGGGCGCGGCTACGATCATCGCCGCCCCTGACGGTCGCGCATGGGTCGCGCATCCTTCCTCCTGGCTGTCGACGGCGGGGACGGGGGACGTGCTGGCCGGGCTGGTTGCCGCGCGGCTGGCGGTGGTGGGTGAGCCGGTTCGTGCCGCGCAAGAGGCGGTGTGGCTGCATGCCCGCGCGGCAAGGCTTGCGGGACCGGCGCTGGTCGCCGATGACCTGCCGATGCATATCCCGACTGCGATCGCCGAATGTCTGTGAGCGAAGAAGAAATCATCCGCGTCGCCGCGCGGGGTGAGGGCGTGACCGCTAGCGGGCGCCACGTGCCGCTGGCCGCACCGGGCGATCAGGTGCTGGGCGATGGCAGTGTGGTGCCCGGCGTGCATCGACAGGTGCCGCCATGCCGCCACTATCCGGAATGTGGCGGGTGCCAGCTCCAGCATCTGGATGACGCGGCCTATGGCCGGTATCTGTCCGACCGGGTGATCGGCGGGTTGCAGGCGCAGGGGCTGGAGGCAGAGGTTCGCGCGCCGATCATCAGCCCGCCGCGCACGCGCCGCCGCGCGACGCTTCATGCCGAACGGCACGGGCGGCAGGTGCATCTGGGCTTTACCCAGGCAAAGAGCCACCAGCTGATCGACCTTGACGAATGCTGGGTACTGACGCCCGAACTGTTCGCGCTGATCCAGCCGCTGCGGGGCCTGCTGGCGGCGCAACTGCCCGCATCGGGGCGGATCGACGTGCATCTGACGCTGGCGGATCAGGGTATCGACGTGCTGCTGAAGGGGCGGCTGGCCGACGGGCTTGCCGCGACGGAGGCGATTACCGGCTTTGCCCGCCGCCACAATCTGGCGAGGCTGTCGATCGACGATGCTTATGGGCCGGAAGCTCGCTGGGCGCCGGAGCCGGTGACGGTCACGCTGGGCGGTGTCGCGGTGCCGCTGCCGCCGGGTGCGTTCCTGCAAGCCACGCGTGAGGGGGAGGCGGCGCTGGTTCAGGCCGCGCGCGCGATCGTTGGCGATGCGCGCAACGTGGCCGATCTGTTCGCGGGGTTGGGCACCTTTGCGCTGGGCATGCCCGCATCGGCGCGGGTCTATGCCGGGGAGGGGGCGCGGGAAGCGATCCTGTCGCTGAAAGCTGCGGCGGCGCAGGCGGGGCGGATGATCTTTGCCGATCACCGCGACCTGTTCCGCCGGCCGTTGATGGCCGAGGAACTGAACCGGTTCGACGCCGTGATCCTCGACCCGCCGCGCGCGGGCGCGCGCGAACAGGCAGCGACGCTGGCGGGCTGCGCGGTGCCGCGCATCGCCTATGTCTCGTGCAATCCCAGCAGCTTTGCACGCGATGCAAAGGCGATGTGCGAGGGCGGCTATCGGCTGGACTGGGTGCAGCCGGTGGGACAATTCACATGGTCAACGCATGTCGAACTGGTGGCCAGTTTCAGCCGCTGACCGCTGCTGCCGGATAATCGGCGCTGAGGAAATAGAGGCCATCGGGCGGCGCGTTCAGGCCCAGCGCGCCGCGATCGTGCGCGGCCAGCGCGGCACCCATGTCGTCGGGCGTCCATCGCCCCTGTCCGACCAGCGACAGGCACCCGACCATCGAGCGGACCTGATGGTGCAGGAACGACCGGGCGGACGCGAACACGCGGATCAGGTCGCCGTCGGCCACCACGTCCAGCCGGTCCAGCGTCCGCATCGGGCTGTCCGCCTGACAATGGGCGGAGCGAAAGGTGGTGAAATCATGCCGCCCCACCAGCTGCGCCGCGCCCGCCGCCATGGCCGCCACGTCCAGCGGCGGCACAACGCGCCATGCGAACCCGGCTTCGACCGTCAGCGGCGCGCGGCGCGCCCGGATGCGATATTCATAATGGCGCGCCACGCACGAAAAGCGGGCGTGCCAGTCGTCGGGCACCACCTCGCATGCCAATACCGCCACCGGATGCGGCCGCAGCTTGGCGTTCAGCGCCTCCATAAGGCGAAAGGGCGCGAACGGCTTTTCGATATCGCAATGTGCGCGCATCCCCAGCGCATGGACGCCGGTGTCGGTGCGCCCGGCGGCATGGACCAGCACATCCTCCCCCGTCACGGCATGGGCGGCATCCTCCACCGCCTGCTGCACGCTTGGCCCGTGCGCCTGATGCTGCCAACCCATGAAGGGGCGGCCGTCCCATTCGATCGTTAGGGCAAAGCGCGTCACGACAGAATCGTCCCCGGTGCGATGGCGAAACCGCGCAGCAGCTCCGCCGGGGTCATTGCTCCGCGTCCTGCACGCTGCACCAATGTCGGTACGATCAGCCCCTCGCCACAACCGATGGCAAAGCCGTCCGCATCCTCGACCACCGCGCCCGCCGCCGCGCTGGCCGCCGTGACGCGCGCCGCCAGCAGCTTCACGCGTTCGCCATTCACCTCGAAAAAGGCGCCGGGGGCGGGGTTGAAGGCGCGGACCTGCCGCTCGACCACAACAGCGGGTTGGGTGAAGTCCAGCCGCGCCTCCGCCTTGTCGATCTTGGCCGCATGGGTCACGCCGTCGGCGCTTTGGATGACGGGGGGATAGGCGTCGGGGCTGGCCAGCACTTCGACCATTGCCGCCGCGCCGATCGCGCTCAGTTCCTCCGTCAGCGCGCCTGCGGTCTTGCCGTCGACCGTCGTGCGCCGTTCAAGCCGGACAGGGCCGGTATCCAGCCCCGCTTCCATCTGCATGATGCCGACACCGGTTTCGGCATCCCCCGCCAGGATTGCGCGCTGGATCGGGGCGGCGCCCCGCCAGCGCGGCAGCAGCGATGCATGAACGTTCATACAGCCCAGTCGCGGCGCATCCAGCACCGCGCGCGGCAGGATCAGACCATAGGCCGCCACCACCGCCACATCGGCACCGTGCGCGGCGAATGCGGCCTGTGCGTCCGCATCGCGCAGCGTCACCGGCGTCAGCACCGGCACGCCCAGTGCGTCGGCGCGCGCATGGGCGGGGGTGGGGGTCAGCGCCTTGCCCCGTCCGCTGCGACGCGGCGGCTGGCTGTAAACGGCGACGATGTCGTGGCCCGCGTCGATCAGTGCGTCTAGCACCGGGACGGCGAACTGGGGCGTGCCCATGAAGATGATCCGCATGACACGCGTCTCAACCGCTTGGCAGGGGCGGGCGCAAGCCCCTATCTGTAACGGCAATGGCTTCTCCCGAAATCGAGGCACTGGCGCAGGCACTTTCGCGGCTACCCGGACTGGGGCCGCGTTCGGCGCGGCGTGCGGTGCTGCACCTGATCAAACGCCGCGAAACCGCGCTGGCGCCGTTGCTGGACGCGCTGGCAGCAGTGAACGACCGGCTGGTGACATGCGCGACGTGCGGCAATGTCGACACCACCGATCCGTGCGCCATCTGTGCCGACCCGCGCCGCGATGCGCGCGCGCTGTGCGTGGTGGAGGAAGTGGCCGATTTGTGGGCGCTCGACCGATCGCGCCTGTTTCCGGGCCGCTTCCATGTGCTGGGCGGGCGGCTGTCCGCGCTGGAGGGGGTGCGGCCTGAGGATCTGTCGATCGATGCGCTGATGCGCCGGATCGAGGGCGGCGGCATCGACGAGGTGGTGCTGGCCATGAACGCCACGCTGGAGGGGCAGACGACTGCCCATTATCTGGCGGAGCGGATCGAACGCCTGCCGGTGCGCGTCACCCAATTGGCTCATGGTCTGCCGGTGGGGGGTGAGCTGGATTATCTGGACGAAGGCACGCTGGCGCAGGCGCTGAGGGCGCGGCGTCCCGTCGCTTGACCCGGTCGCGGGCAAGCGCCATTTTAGGGCGATGGCCGTTCTTCCCATCATCGAGATTCCCGACCCGCGCCTGAAGCTGGTCTCCGAACCCGTCGAAACCATCGACGATAGCGTTCGCCAGCTGGTCGCTGACATGTTCGACACCATGTATGATGCCCCCGGCATCGGCCTGGCCGCGATCCAGGTCGCCGTGCCCAAGCGCATCATGGTCATCGACCTGCAGGAGCAGGAGGGGGAGGACGGCAAGCCGATCCGCGACCCGCATGCCTTCATCAATCCCGAAATCCTCGAAGTATCGGAAGAGCGCCGCTGCTATCAGGAAGGGTGCCTGTCGATCCCCGACCAGTTCGCCGAAGTGGAGCGGCCGGACCGCTGCCGCGCGCGCTGGCTGGATGTCGACGGTAACACCCAGGAAGCATGGTTCGACGGGCTGATGGCGACGTGCCTTCAGCATGAGATGGATCACCTGAACGGCGTGCTGTTCATCGACCATCTCTCGCGTCTGAAGCGCGACATGGTGATCAAGAAACTGGCGAAGGCGCGCAAGTCGGCGGCTTGAGGCTTTGTGGCGGGCGGGCTAAGTTCCCACTTCGTTCACCCCGGAGTACGCGCCCGCCATGGATCCTGTTTTCGCCATTCTTCTGGTCGTTGCCGCATTGGTCGTGGGGGCGGTGCTGGGCTGGTTCCTCGCCAATCGCGGTGTCGAGAGCCTGCGCGCCGAACGCCACGCGCGGGAAGCTGATTTCAAGAAGGCGATCACCGATCTGGCGCTGGCCAGCGACCGCGCCGCCCGCGTGGGCGAGCTGATCAGCGAGAACGAGACGCTTCGGACCCAAGGGGAAAGCGCCCGGCTGGAGCTGGCCACGCTCAAGGCCGATGCCCGTGCGTTCGAGGCGCGGCTGGAGGAGTTCAAGGCCGCCAAGGACGGTATGGCCGCGCAATTCGCCGAGGTCGCCAACAAGCTGCTGGGCGATGCGCAGACCGCCTTCCTCAACCGCGCCAACGAACGCTTCCATCAGGCCGGCGAGAGTAACGAGGGCAAGATCAAGGCGCTGCTGGCCCCGGTCGAGCAAACGCTGAAGCGTTATGAGGCACGGATCGAAAGCGTCGAGAAGGAACGCACCGAAGCCTATGGCCAGCTAAAGGGCCTGATGGAAGGGATGCGCGCGGGACAGGAAGGCGTGCGGGCCGAGGCGGCAAAGCTGGTCAATTCGTTGCGCGCCGCGCCCAAGGCGCGTGGCCGCTGGGGCGAGCAACAGCTTCGCAACGTGCTGGAAACCTGTGGTCTGGCCGAACATACCGATTTCATGATGGAAGTGTCGGTTGATGCCGATGGCGGCCGCCTGCGCCCCGACGCGATCGTCAAGGTGCCGGGCAATTCGTTGCTGGTGATCGACGCCAAGGTTTCGCTCAACGCCTATCAGGACGCATATGGCGCCGTGGACGAGGCGGAGCGCGCCGGGCACATGGCCGCGCACGTCTCTTCAATGAAGGCGCACGTCAACGCGCTGGGCAACAAGGCCTATCAGGGCCAGTTCGAGAACACGCCCGAATTCGTCATCATGTTCGTGCCGGGCGAACATTTCCTGTCCGCCGCGCTGGAGCATGAACCGGGTCTGTGGGACTATGCCTTTGACCGCCGTGTGCTGATCGCCACGCCCACCAACCTGATCGCCATCGCCCGCACCGTTGCGGCGGTGTGGCGTCAGGAAAAGCTGGCGGGTGAGGCGCGGCAGATTGCCGAACTGGGCCGCGAACTCCATGCGCGCGTCTGCACCATGGGCGCGCATATCGCCAAGCTGGGCAAGAACCTGGAAACCGCGACCAGCGCCTATAATTCCTTTGTCGGCTCGATCGAAAGCCAGGTGATGACCCAAGCCAAGCGGTTCGAGGGGCTGAACATCGACACCGGCAACAAGACCATCGAGGCGCTGCCGATGGTCGAGGCCAGTCCGCGCCCGTTGAGCAAACTCAGGGCCGAGGATGATCCCACGCCCGCGCTGGCAGCGGAGTGACCGACGTCAGGGGCGCACGGGTACCAACGTCAGGCTCCCGCCGTCGCCGGTCAGCATCACGCCGTCCTTGCCGCGCACGACGGTCAGCGGGCCGCGCAGGATTTGGGTGATGCGCGCTTCCTGCTCCATCGCCGCGCTGGGGCAGGCCATGCGCGTTGTCGCCACGCCGTCCAGTGTCAGCCGGTCGCGGGTCAGCGAATAGCTGCCGATCACGCGGTTGCAGCCGGTTGTGCCGCTGATGCGCCCTTCTGCAAAATTCAGCATTGCGGGGCGGGGGCCGGGCGGGGTGGCGCCGTCGATGGCGTTCACGCGCCATTCCTGTCCCACCAGCGCGTCCTCACCATCGGCGGGCATCCCGCACCCCTTTAATTCGCGGCCATCGGCAATGACCAGCACCGTATCGGGATAGCGCCGGTCGCTCATCCCGTCGCCGCACGGGCTGTGCGTGATGTCGAGGGTCAGGCGGTCGCTGACGTAACGCTCGCCATTGAAACTGGGGCGCGCCGTCGGCGCGGGCACGTCGATGACCTTGCCTGCCGGATCGTCGTAACGCATCCGCCCGTTGGTCAGTGTCACCGACCAGAAGGGTTCGGTGCCGAGCGCGCGATAGCGCGCAGGGCCGGCAGCAAGCGGCTCGACCGGCGGCATGGGGGTACAGGCGGCAAGCGCGGTGAGCGGCAACAGAGCACGAAACATTCGAAGAGACTGACCCGCTCGCCGGCGCTGCGCAATCCCGGGTGCGACGTTTTGACAGGTGACAGCCGCCGATACGCTGGCGTAGGGCGCGTGCCGTGACCCGGCTTCGCCGTCTTGCCCGCGATCACGCATCGCTTGCCGCGTTGTTGCTTGCCGCAGCGCTGTTGCTGCGCCTGCTGATGCCCGCAGGGTTCATGCCGGTTGCCGATGGCGCGGGTCGCCTGACCGTGATGGTGTGTTCGGGCGAGGGTTCGCGCGCGATGACCATCGCCATCCCCGGCCTGGGCGAACGTCCGGCAAAGCCCGGCCCGCAGGAGCGTGACAAGGCGGGCGGCCCATGCGCCTTTGGGTCGCTGACCGCGCCGTTCCTGGGCGGTGTAGATTCTGTCCTGCTGGTCGCCGCGCTGGCGGTGGCGGCGTGCTGGCGCGCTTCTGATGGACGCGCTGTATCGCGCCGTCTGGCGTTGGCATCCGGTCGCCGGGCTTGCTGGTGCTGCCGTTCCTTGCCTGGCTCGCCGTCACGGGTGGGCTGTACCTGTACAAGCCGGAGATCGAGCGCGCGGTCTATGCCGAATGGTTGAGTGTCGCGCCGCGTGCGCCGCTGTCGCTGGGCGCGATGGCAGTGCGGGTAGCGGAGGCGACCGGGGGGCGCGTGACTCAGGTGACGCGCCCCGCCCAGCGCGAAAGCTGGCGAATGACCGTCGCCATGCCCGACGGCACCCGCCGCACCGCCTTTGTCGATCCCGGCGATGGGCGCGTGCTGGGCACGACGCGCGCGGGCGGTGTGATGGGTGTTGTGCGCGAGTTGCACAGCCTGATCATCGCCGGCCCGCTCAGCAATGCGGTGATCGAGATTGTCGCGGGCTGGACGATCGTGCTGGTGCTGACCGGCGTATGGTTGTGGTGGCCGCGCGGGTACTCTCCCGCGATCGGCGTGCGCGGACAGCCACGCGAGCGGCGCTTCTGGCGCGACCTGCACGCCTCCACCGGGATCGTCGCGGGCGCGGTCATCCTGTTTTTGGCGGTTACCGGGATGCCGTGGAGCGGGGTATGGGGCAGCGGATTGCAGGGCATCATCGCGGCGCAAGGTTGGGGCCGCCCGAAATCGCCCGCGGCGACAAAGGGCGGCGATGGTGACCATCACGGCGCGGCGACGCTGCCCTGGTCGATGCAGCGCGCCGCCGTTCCCGCCGGGCACACCGGCGACATTGGCCCCGACCGCGCGCTTTCGATGGCGATGGCGCGGGGCATGGGGGTGGACTGGACGATGACTCTGCCGGCGTCGCCAAACGCGCCCTACCTGCTCAGCGCCACCATCGCCCGCGCCGATGACGCGCATGTCGTGTACGTCGATGCCGGATCGGGCCGCGTGTTGCAGGATGCGCGTGCCGCCTATTTCGGAGTCGGCGCTAGGGTGGTCGAATGGGGCATCGCCACGCATCAGGGCCAGCAACTTGGCGAGGCGAACCGGCTGATCATGCTTGGCGGCTGCATCGCCATCCTGATGCTGGTCGCCACCGCGCCCGTCATGTGGGTAAAGCGCCGCCCCCGGGGCCTTGGCTTGCCGCCGGGACGCAGCGGGCGGGGGCTGATCGCACTGATGGCGGGAGCGGGGCTGTTGTTCCCGCTGACCGGCCTGACCATGCTGGCGGCTTTGGTCGTGACGCGTATGGCGCGGCGCGTTGCAAGTGGTTGACCAATCGTCTGATAGCGGTAACGGTCCCGGTATCGAGGTAATTAGGGAGAGGGCCATGGCGGATCGCCGCTCGACGCTGAAACTGATGCTGGGCGCGAGTGCGGCCGTAGCCATGCCGATGCTGGCGCGCGCAGGCGTGCCGGCGCAATCGACCCGCCGCGCCCTTTATCGCGACGCGCGCGCGCCGATTCCCGACCGTGTCCGCGACCTGCTGGGGCGCATGACGCTGGAGGAAAAGGTCATGCAGATGATCGCGCTCTGGGCCACCAAGAGCGAGGTCATGGACGGTATGACCTTCAACCCCGACAAGGCGACCAAGGCTTATCCGAACGGCTTCGGCCAGCTGACGCGCGCATCGGACAAGCGCGGTGTCACCGGCGTCGCGGGTGCCGCCGGGGCGACTGTCAACAACGGCCGCACCCCCGAACAGACGGTCAGCTTCATCAATGCGATGCAGCGGTGGGCGACCACGCAGACGCGCCTTGGCATTCCGGTGTTGGTGCATGAGGAATCGCTGCACGGCTATATGGCCAATGAAGCGACGATGTTCCCGCAGGCGATCGCGCTGGCGGGCAGCTTCGACACCGACCTGATGCGCCGGGTCCAGTCGCAGATCGCACGCGAAGCGCGCGCGCGCGGCGTCCCCTATGTCCTGTCGCCGGTCGTCGACATCGTGCGCGACCCGCGCTGGGGCCGTATCGAGGAGACCTTTGGCGAAGACCCATATCTGGTCGGCGAAATGGGCGTCGCTGCGGTCGAGGGGTTGCAGGGCCGCGGCAAGAATCCCGTACTGCCCGAAGGCAAGGTGTTCGCCACCCTCAAGCACATGACCGGCCATGGTCAGCCCGAAGCGGGCAACAACGTCGCCCCCGCCCAGATCAGCGAGCGGGAGCTGCGCGAAAACTTCTTCCCGCCTTTCCGCGAAGTGGTGGAGCGGACCAGCATCGGCGCGGTCATGCCGAGCTATAACGAGATTGACGGCGTGCCCAGCCACGCCAATCGCTGGCTGCTGGACAAGGTGCTGCGCGGCGAATGGGGTTTCGACGGGGTGATCGTTAGTGATTACGGCGCCGTCCACGAACTGGCAACGCTGCACCATGTCGCCACCGACCTTGAGGACGCCGCGCGACAAGCACTTTCGGCGGGGGTCGATTGGGAACTGCCGGATGGTCAGGCATTCCGCACACTGGTGGCACAGGTGCGCGCGGGCAAGGTCGAGCAGGCGTTGATCGACCGCGCGGTCGAACGCATCCTGACGTTCAAGTTCCGGGCCGGACTGTTCGAAAATCCCTATGGTAATCTGCGCGAAGCCCTGCGCGTCACGGGCAATGCCGAAGCGCGGGCGCTGGCGCTGGAAGCTGCACGCAAGTCGCTGTGCCTGCTGAAGAATGACGGCACGTTGCCGCTGGCGAAAACGGGCGGTGCGGTGGCGGTGATCGGGCCGAATGCCGATATCGCCCGGCTGGGCGGCTATTCCAGCGTGCCCAAGCAGACCGTTACCCTGGTGGACGGCGTGCGTGCAGTCGTCGGCAAGGGGCGGCGGATCATCACCGCGCAGGGCGTGTTCATCACCCAGGGCGATGACCGCTCCTCCGACGAGGTGCTGCTGGCCGATCCGGCCGAAAACCGCCGCCTGATCGCCGAGGCGGTAGAGGCCGCGCGCGGGGCGGAAGTGATCGTGCTGGCCATCGGCGATACCGAACAGGTCAGCCGGGAGGCGTATGCGAAGAACCATTTGGGCGACCGCACCGACATCGATCTGGTCGGTGAACAGAATGAGCTGTACACGGCGCTGAAGGCGCTGGGCAAGCCGATCGTCGTCGCCGCGATCAATGGCCGTCCGCCAAGCTGGCCGACGATTGCCGACGGCGCGAACGCGATCCTCGAATGCTGGTATGTGGGGCAGGAAGGCGGCACCGCCATTGCCGAGGGGCTGTTCGGCGATGTGAATCCCGGCGCCAAGCTGCCCGTCACCGTCATCCGCAACGAAGGGCAGGTACCCTTTTACTATAATCATAAGCCGACGGCGCGGCGCGGGTACCTGTTCGACGATGCCGCGCCGCTGTTCCCCTTCGGTCATGGGCTCAGCTACACGCGGTTTGAGGTTGGAGCGCCGGTGCTGTCGACGCCGCGCATCGCGCCGGACGGTTCGGTCCAGGTCGCGGTGGATGTCGCCAATGTCGGCGAGCGTCCGGGTGATGAGGTGGTGCAGCTGTATATCCGCCGCCGTTCGGCATCGGTGACACAGCCGGTGCTTGAGCTGAAGGGGTTCGAGCGCGTGACGCTGGCGCCGGGTGAGCGGCGGCGCGTGACGCTGACGCTGGGGCCGAAAAGCTTCCGCCTGTGGAACCGCGACCTGCAGGAAGTGGTCGAGTCGGGCGAGGCCGAGGTGCTGGCGGGACCAAGCTCTGCCATGCTCAAGGGCGCCACGCTGACCATCGGCTGACCGGCGGTCGTCGGGCAAGAAAAGGGGGCGGTTCCGGTTGGAGCCGCCCCTTTTTCGTGTCAGGTCGCGAATTGCGGTTCGCGATATCGCGGGTTGATCAGGTGAATGACCAGCAGCGCCAGCAGATAGGCGACGCCGCACGCGACGAAGAACGGCTCGTAACTGCCCACAGTGTCGAGCAGTACGCCCAGCGACTTCGACGCGATGAACCCGCCGACCGCCCCCGAAACGCCGCCAAGGCCGATCAGCGCCCCTTGCGCGTTGCGGGGGAACAGGTCGCCCGGCATCGCGAACAGATTGGTTGAAAAGCCCTGATGCGCGGCACACGCGATGCCGATCAGAACAACGGCGATCCAGACGTTCGATGCCTGCACCGCAAACATCACCGGCACCGCGAACAGCGCACAGGCGAACATCGCCTGTTTGCGCGCGCGGTTCGTCGTTCGCCCACGCTTTAACAGCGATGACGAATACCAGCCGCCTGCAATCGCGCCGACATCGGCCAGGATATAGATGACCACCAGCGGCGGGCCGAAGCTTTTCAGGTCATAGCCATATTGCTTCGCGAAAAAGTCCGGCAGCCAGAACAGGAACGTCCACCACACCGGATCGATCAGGAACCGGCCCGTCATGTACGCCCACGTTTCGCGGTGACGCAGAACCTTAAGGAAGCCAGCGCGCTGCGCCTGAACGACGGGTTCGGACTCGATCCACCGGCGTTCTTCGGCGGTGACCTTAGGATGGTCGGCGGGCGAGCGGTACCAGCGCCACCAGACGAACAACCAGACCAGGTTGAAGCAGCCGGTGATGATGAACGCCCACCGCCAGTCGAGCAGCAAGCCCGCGATCAGGAACGAGACCAGGATCGGCGTGACCACCGCCCCGACATTGGCCCCGGCGTTGAAGATGCCGATCGCCAGTGCGCGTTCCTGTTTGGGAAACCATTGCGAAACAGCCGCCAGCGCCGAAGGAAAGGTCCCAGCTTCGCCCAGCGCAAGCGGGATGCGCGCGATCACGAATCCAGTGGTCGATGTTGTGAGCGTCTGGGCGAAATGGCCGAACGTCCAGCTGCCCATCGCGACCAGATAACCGACTCGCGGGCCATAACGGTCGATCAGCCAGCCAAAGGCCAGAAAGCCAAGACCGTAAAAGACCTGAAAATAGCCGGCAATGTCGCCGTATCCGGCGTTGGTCCAGCCATAGAGCGCCTCAAGCTGCGGCTTGAGCACGCCCAGCACCAGCCGGTCGATATAGGACAGCACCACCGCGGCAAACAGCAGCGCGCAGATCGTCCAGCGGATGCGCCCCCGGGGCTTGGGCGGCAGCGCGGTCGTCGCGTCGGTCATGCTACCAGCTCCACAATGTACCATCCTCAAGTCGGTTCACCGGCAGGAAGGCGCGCTTGTATTCATGCGTGGCGGCCAGATCCTCGTCGATGTCGACGCCCAGCCCCGGCGCCTCACCCGGATGCATCATGCCGTCGGCATAGGTGTAGGCATGCGGGAACACGGCGTCGGTTTCCGCCGTGTGGGCCATATGTTCCTGAATGCCGAAGTTCGGCACCGACAGCCCGAAATGCAGCGCCGCCGCCATGGTGATGGGCGACAGGTCGGTCGCCCCGTGGCAACCGGTGCGGATCTGATACAGATCGGCCAGCGCGGCGATGCGGCGCAGGTGCGTCAGGCCGCCAGCATGAACGACGGTCGCGCGGATATAATCGATCAACTGGTTTTCGATCAGTTCCTTGCAGTCCCAGATCGAATTGAAAATCTCACCCACAGCCAGCGGCGCCGTCGTGTGCTGCCGGATCAGGCGAAACGCGTCCTGATTTTCGGCCGGGGTCGCATCCTCCAGCCAGAAGGGGCGATAGGGTTCCAGATCCTTGCCCAGCCGCCCCGCCTCGATCGGGGTCAGGCGGTGGTGGATGTCGTGCAGCAGGTGGATATCCCAGCCCAGCGCCTCACGCGCGGCGGCGAACAATTGGGGGACCACGCGCATATATTTCGCCGTCGACCACACGCTTTCGCTGGGCAGGTCGCCGTCGGCCGGTTCGTAATGATGGCGGTCCTTGGACACGCCATAGGTGGTGGGCAGACCCGGCACGCCGCACTGGATGCGGATCGCCCTATATCCCTTGTCGCGATATTCCAGCGCCGCCGAAATCGTGTCGTCGATGGAAGAGCCGTTGGCGTGGCAATAAACGGTGACGCCCTCGCGCGCGGCGCCGCCCAGCAGCTGATAGACCGGCAGGCCCGCAATCTTGCCCTTGATATCCCACAGCGCCATGTCGACGGCCGCGATGCCGGTCATGGTCACCGGCCCGCGCCGCCAATAGGCGCCCTTGTACAGATACTGCCAGATATCCTCGATCCGGTGCGCGTCGCGCCCGATAAGGCAGGGAATGACATGGTCGTTCAGATAACTGGCAACGGCCATTTCACGCCCGTTCAGCGTCGCATCCCCAACACCGGTAGTGCCGTCGTCGCATTCGATCTTGAGCGTCACGAAATTGCGACCCGGACATGTCACGATGACGCGGGCGGCCACGATCTTTGGCATCTACTCTCCTCTGGCATGGCGCCACCCCCGTTCGGCCCGGCGCGTATTGATAGCGGTATCACTATCCGGTAAGGCCAGCGGTAGACAAGAGCCGTATCGACACGGCTAGGATTTTCAAAGGGGAGGTGGGCGAAATGCGGCTCGAACGATTGCGCGGGGCCATGGCTGTCTTGGTTGCCGCGCTGACCATTCTGGTCTGGCCAAATATTGCCGCTGCCGAGGATGGGTATCGCCTGTGGCTGCGTTATGAAACGCTCCCTGCCGCCGAAGGTGCCGCGCTTGCACGTCGCGCTGGCGCGGTCGAAACCGATGAGAGCGCCGATCCCACCATCGCCGTCGCCGTCGCGGAACTGCGCCGTGCATGGCCGTCGATGACCGGGCAGCCGCTGGCCGCCGGTGGGTCGGGGGCCGCCATCCTGATCGGGACGCCGAAATCGCCGCGCATCGCGGCCCTTCGCCTGGACCTGTCTGGAGCAGGTGAGGAAGGATTCGTCCTGCGCGAGATGCAGGACGGCGGCCGGCCGATGATTGTCATCGCCGCCAATCGCCCCACGGGCGCGCTTTACGGCGCGTTCCACCTGCTGCGGCTGGCACAGGCGGGCACCTTGCCCGACCGGCTGAACGTGGTCGAGCGGCCGCGCGTCAAGCTGCGGATGCTGAATCACTGGGACAATCTGGACCGCACTGTCGAGCGCGGTTTTTCGGGCCAGTCGATTTGGGACTGGTGGAAGCTGCCGACCGCCACCGATCCGCGCTATGTCGATTACGCCCGCGCCAATGCGTCGCTGGGCATCAACGGCACGGTGCTGAACAACGTCAACGCCAAGCCCGACACACTGACCGCCGAATGGATCGCAAAGGCGGCGGCCGTTGCCGACGTGCTTCGCCCCTATGGCATCAAGGTCTATTTGTCGGCGCGTTGGTCGACCCCGGTCGAGTTGAAGCAGACCAAGACCGCCGATCCCCTCGACCCGCAAGTCGCGGCGTGGTGGAAGGCCAAGGCCGACGAAATCTATCGCGCCATTCCCGATTTCGGCGGCTTCCTGGTCAAGGCGAATTCCGAAGGCCAGCCGGGCCCGCAGGATTACAAGCGCACGCACGCTGACGGCGCCAACATGCTGGCGGCGGCGGTGAAGCCGCATGGCGGCATCGTGATGTGGCGCGCCTTCGTCTATTCCGAAGTCGATCCTGAAGATCGCGCGAAACAGGCCTATTCCGAATTCAAGCCGCTGGACGGCAAGTTCGCGGACAATGTGATCGTTCAGGTCAAGAACGGCCCGATCGACTTTCAGCCGCGCGAACCCTTTCACCCGCTGTTCGGGGCGATGCCCAAGACGCCGCTGGTGATGGAAGTGCAGATCACCAAGGAATATCTCGGCTTCGCCACGCATCTTGCCTATCTGGCGCCGATGTGGAGCGAGGTGCTGGAGGCCGATACCTTCGCCAAGGGCAAGGGCTCGACGGTCGCCAAGGTTATCGACGGCAGCCTCGACGGGCATGAACTGACCGGCATGGCGGGCGTCGCCAATATTGGCAGCGACCGCAACTGGTCGGGTTCGATCTTCGATCAGGCCAACTGGTACGCCTATGGCCGGATGGCGTGGAACCCTGACCTTGCCGCCGACACCATCGCAACCGAATGGGCGCGCCAGACCTTCACGCGCGATCCGTCGTTCGTCCAGCCTACGGTCCAGATGATGATGGGCTCGCGTCAGGCGGTGGTCGATTACATGACGCCGCTGGGCCTGACGCACCTGATGGCGACGGGCCATCATTATGGGCCGGGGCCGTGGGTCGACGATCTGGCGCGTCCCGAATGGAACCCGGCCTATTACCACCGCGCCGACAAGAACGGCATCGGGTTCGACCGCACCCGCACCGGATCGAACGCGGTCGCGCAATATGCCGGGCCCGTCGCGCGGCGCTTTGCCGATCGTCGGACTGTGGGCGACGATTTCCTGTTGTGGTTCCACCATGTCGGCTGGGACGAAAAGCTGCCTTCGGGCCGGACGATGTGGGAAGAACTGGTCGCGCGCTATGACCGCGGCGTAGCCGCCGTCGACGCAATGCAGGCGCATTGGGAGCGGCTGGCGCCCATGATCGACGCCGAACGTGCGCGTGAGATCACGCAATTTCTTGTCATACAAAAACAAGAGGCCATATGGTGGCGCGACGCCAGCATCGCCTATTTCCAGTCGGTGTCCGGGCGTCCGTTGCCTCAGGGGGTTCGCCCCCCGGCGCACGACCTCGAATTCTACAAGGCCATCCGGCATCCCTATGCCCCCGGCCATCACTGATCGCCCGACCGAAACAGGAGAAGCGACCCTATGACCCTTACCGGCGACCTTTTCATCGCAGGTGAACGCCGCTCTTCGGAGCAGCGCTTCCGCGCCTATGACCCCAGCAAGGGGGCCGAAATCGACGACGTCGCATTTGCCGGCGCCAGCGACCAGGATGTCGAAGACGCCTGCGCCGCCGCTGCCGATGCGTTCATCCCCTATTCGACCCGCCCGCTGGAAGAGCGCGCCAAGTTCCTCGAAGCCATCGCCGACGAGATCGAGGCGCTGGGCGACGAGCTGGTCGAGCGCGCCTGCCGCGAAAGCGGTCTGCCGCCAGCGCGGATTGCGGGTGAGCGTGGCCGCACCGCCGGCCAGCTGCGCCTGTTCGCCAAGGAAGTGCGCGACGGCGGCTGGCTGAAGCTGCGTATCGATCATGCCGATCCTGCGCGCACGCCGCCCAAGCCCGACCTGCGCCTGCGTACCGTGCCTGTCGGCCCGGTTGCGGTGTTCGGCGCGTCGAACTTCCCGCTCGCCTTCTCGACCGCTGGCGGCGATACCGCTTCGGCTCTCGCCGCCGGTTGCCCGGTGGTGATGAAGGGGCACAGCGCCCATCCCGGCACCGCCGAACTGATCGCGATCGCCATTGGCCGCGCGGTGGAAAAGACCGGCATGCCCAAGGGCGTGTTCAGCCTGGTCAACGGCATGGGCCGCCATGTCGGACAGGGTCTGGTCGCCAACCCGCATATCCAGGCCGTGGGCTTCACCGGCTCGCGCGGTGGTGGTGAGGCGCTGATGAAGATTGCTGCCGCACGCCCGCGTCCGATCCCGGTCTATGCCGAAATGTCGGCGATCAACCCCGTCATCCTGATGCCCGAAGCGCTGAAGGCGCGCGGCGATTCGCTGGCCAAGGCCTATGTCGCCAGCATGGCGATGGGCGCGGGCCAGTTCTGCACCAATCCGGGTCTGGTCCTGGCGATCGACGGGCCGGAACTGGACGCTTTCGTCAAGCTTGCGGGTGAGACGCTGACGGGTCAGGCGGCGCAGGTCATGCTGACCGCCGGCATCCACGAAGCGTTTGAAAGCGGCAAGGCCAAGCTGGCCGCCAGCCCCTTCGTCACCACCGTGGCCGAAGGTGCGGAGCCGGCCGGACCCACCCAGGGTCGCGCCGCGCTGTTCAGCGTGTCGGGCAAGGATTTCCTTGCCGATCCGGTCCACCTGCATGAAGTGTTCGGCGTTTCGTCGGTGCTGGTGCGTTGTGCCGATATGGACGAACTGGTCGGCGTGCTGTCGAAGCTTGAAGGTCAGCTGACCGCCACGCTTCAGGTCGATCAGGACGATTATCAGGACGCAAAGCGCCTGATTCCGGTGCTGGAACAGACCGTTGGCCGCATCATCGCCAATGGCTGGCCGACCGGCGTCGACGTGACCCATGCCATGGTCCATGGCGGCCCATATCCGGCGACGTCGGATGGCCGCACCACTTCGGTTGGTACGCTGGCGATCGAGCGCTTCCTGCGCCCGGTCAGCTATCAGGACATGCCCGCCGATCTGCTGCCCGACGTGCTGCACGAAGGCGCGCAGGCGGGTGTTCTGGCGCGCATCGACGGCGCCTGGGCGAAATGACCGGCGACCCCGGCGCGGCGATTGCCCGCGCCGGGGCTTCCCCGCTGATTGCCTATCGCGCTGTCCTCTGATAGCGCTATCACCAAATTGTCGTTCAGAAGTCAGACCAGTTATTCAGGAGGGGGCCAGGCGATGACGCTGGAATGGAACCGCTCGGCGTTGCCCGCCGATCTCGAACGCGCGATTCTTGCAGGGCGCGTTGCCACGGAAAACGGCGTGGAGCCGGTTCTGGTGCGGGACGGCGTTGTTTATTCGGTGTTTGATACCGCGCCGACGACCGCCGATCTTTTCGACCTTGACGATCCCACGGCCGTCGAAGGGCGCCGTCTGTGCGACGTTGACGCACTGGGCGCCGGAGGGTCGGGCGCGGCATTCGAACTGCGCTCCCCCGTCGATCTGCAATGCGTCAAGGCGTGCGGCGTGACCTTCGCCGTTTCGGCGATCGAGCGCGTGATCGAGGAACGCGCACGCGGCGACGCTGGCGCGGCCGCTTCGATCCGTGCCGAGCTTGAAGAGCGTGTCGGCGGTGGCATCCGTTCGGTCGTGCCGGGCAGTGACGAGGCCATGCGGCTGAAGTCCGCGCTGATCGATGCGGGCATGTGGTCGCAATATCTGGAAGTCGCGATCGGCCCCGATGCAGAGGTTTTCACCAAGTCGCCCGTCCTGTCGACGATCGGCTGGGGCGGCCACATCGGCATCCGTTCGGATTCGCATTGGAATAACCCCGAACCCGAAGTCGTGATCGTCGCTAATGCCGCCGGGCACTCGGTCGGCGCGACGCTGGGCAACGACGTGAACCTTCGCGATTTCGAAGGGCGCAGCGCGCTGCTGCTGGGCAAGGCCAAGGACAATAACGCGTCCTGTTCGCTTGGGCCGTTCGTGCGCCTGTTCGACGCGGGTTTCACCATGGATCATGTCCGCGCCGCCGAACTCGACCTGACCATCGACGGGCCTGAGGGTTATCGTCTGGAAGGGCATAGCTCGATGCGCGAGATCAGCCGCGATCCGGAAGATCTGGTGCGCCAGACCCTGTCGGAACATCAATATCCCGACGGTTTCGCCCTATTCCTGGGCACGTTGTTCGCACCCGTTCAGGACCGCGACGAGCCGGGCCGCGGCTTCACCCACAAGGTGGGCGACGTCGTTACCATCCGCAGCCCGCTTCTGGGCAGCCTGACGAACACTGTCGTCACCTCGCGCGATGCCGCGCCGTGGACGCTCGGTATTCGCGCGATGATGCGCGAAATCGCCGCCCGTCAAAACGCGGTCGTCGCAGCCTGAACGAACTCCACTTGGCGTCCGCGCCGCATTCTATGAAAGACCTTTTGCCGATGGCCGAAGCCGAAACTGCGTTCGACGCTGTTCCCAATGTCGAATCGCGCGCTACCTATCCAAGCCTTGCTGGAAAGCGCGTGCTGGTCACGGGTGGCGGCTCTGGCATCGGCGCGGGCATTGTAGAGGGCTTTGCCCGCCAGGGCGCCGACGTGACCTTTTTCGACATTGCCGAAGACGATTCGCGCGCGCTGGTCGAACGGCTTGCTCCGGCGCGTGTGCGTTTTGAACGCGTCGATCTGACCCGCATCGCTGACCTTCAGGCGACCATCGCGCGCCTGATCGAGGCCGAAGGCGGCTTTGACATTCTCGTCAACAATGCCGCGAACGATGACCGGCACGAGATCGACCAGGTTGACGAAGCCTATTGGGACAACCGCGTTGCGGTGAACCTGAAGCACATGTTCTTCTGTGCGCAGGCAGTGGTGCCCGCGATGAAGGCGCGCGGCAGCGGTGCGATCATCAATCTGGGTTCTATTTCGTGGCATCTGGGCCTGACCGGCCTGACACTGTACCAGACCTGCAAGGCCGGGATCGAAGGCCTGACGCGCAGCCTGGCCCGTGAGCTGGGGCCAGACGGCATTCGCGCCACCTGCGTCATTCCGGGCAACGTCCGCACGCCGCGTCAGCTGAAATGGTACACGCCGGAAGGCGAGGCCGAGATTGTTGATGCCCAATGCCTGAAGGGCCGCTTGCTGCCGCACGACATTGCCGCGATGGTGATGTTCCTGGCGTCTGACGATGCGCAACTGGTAACCGGGCACAGCTATTTCGTGGATGCCGGCTGGCGTTAAGGGGAATCGACATGGCAGTGGTGACAAGCGAGCCGGTCAGCATCTGGGCGCTTGGCGGCCCACTGCTGGAAGGGCCGATATGGGTCGGGCGCGAGCAGGCGCTGTGGTTCACGGATATCAAGCGACATCGCATCTATCGGCTTGATCCCGTCAGCGGTGAGCGACGGGAATGGGCGGCACCCGACCAGGTCGGCTTCGTGCTGCCCATCGCCGGTGGCGGCTTCGTCGCGGGTTTGAAGACCGGGCTGTCACGCTTCGATCCTGCCGATGGCGGCTTCACACCGATCCTGTCGCCCGAACCCGACAAGCCGGGCAATCGCCTGAACGACGCCACCGTCGACGCGGCGGGCCGGTTGTGGTTCGGCAGCATGGATGACGCCGAACAGGGCGCGACCGGCACCGTCTATCGCTATGACGGCAAGGACTGCGTTGCAACGACGCCGCTGGTGTCGATCACCAACGGGCCGGCGATCAGTCCGGACGGGCGGACACTTTATCACGTCGATACATTGGGCGGCGTCATTCATGCCGCGACGCTTGGGGAAGATGGCTCGCTAAGCGATCCGCGCGTGTTTGCGCGGATCGAGGATGGGCAGGGCTTTCCCGATGGCCCCGTCTGCGACGCCGAAGGGTGTCTGTGGATCGGTCTTTATGCCGGTGGCGCCGTGCGCCGTTATTCGCCCAAAGGCGAGCTTCTGGAAACGGTGCGCTTCCCGGTCAGCGCAATCACCAAGATCGCGTTCGGCGGCGACGACCTGAAGACCGTTTATGCCACCACTGCGGCGAAGCATCTGGACGAAGCGGGACGCGCCGCCGAGCCGCAGGCGGGCGATCTGTTCCGCTTTACCGTGGACGTACCGGGGGTTGCGGTGCCTGAAGCGCGGATCTGATCCGCCGATCGTTTGAACGGAAAAGGGGCGGCCTGCACAAAGCGGGCCGCCCCATTTTTATTAGGTGAAGGCCGGGGCCGCCCCGTCAGGGAGCGGCCCTCGTCGCTTCAGCCCTCCATTGCTTCCAGCTCGCGGCCGCGCGTCTCTTTCACCATCTTCGCAACGAAGAAGTAGGAAACGAACGCGCTGACGGCGTAGAAGCCGTAGGTCGCGACCAGCCCGACATTCGCCGCCGCCCAGGGGAAGCTGACCGAAATGGCAAAGTTGGCAGTCCACTGAGCAAGCCCGGCAAAGGCCAGTGCCGAACCACGGATCTGGTTGGGGAACATCTCACCCAGCATGACCCACATGACCGGGCCCCAGCTGACGTTGAAGAAGATCACGTACAGGTTGGCCGCGATCAGGGCGATCACGCCCCAGTTGCCCGGCAGCGACACCGCGCCGTCCACACCCTCGATCGAGTGCGAGAAAGCGAAGGCGACGGTCGCCAGCGTCACCGTCATGCCCGCCGAACCGACCAGCAGCAGCGGCTTGCGTCCGACCTTGTCGACCAGCGCCACGGTGACGAGGCAGGCCAGGACCGACAATACGCCCGACAGGATGTTGATCAGCAGCGAGTCCGCTTCCGAAAAACCGACCGACTGCCACAGCACCGCGCCATAATAGAAGACGACGTTGATACCGACGAGCTGCTGGAAGATGGCGATGCCGACACCGACCCAGACGATGGGACGGATGCGGCCCGACACCTTGTCGCGCAGGTCGGAGAAGCGCGGACGGTGATCCTGCGACAGCGATTCGCGGATTTCGGCGACCTTACGGCGGCCCTCATCCTCGCCCAGCAGCTTGATCAGCACCGCTTCCGCCTCCGCATGGCGGCCCTTGGTCACCAGATAGCGGGGGCTTTCCGGGATGGTCAGCAGCGCAAGGAAATAGACCAGCGCCGGGATCGCCTGCATCCAGAACATCCAGCGCCACGCCTCGAACCCGTACCAGAAGGGCGCGGTCGAGCCGCCCGCGACGCCCGCGAGCGCCCAGTTGGCGACGAACGCGCCGGTCAGGCCAGTGATGATCATGATCTGCTGAACCGATGCCAGACGACCGCGAATCGCGGCAGGCGTGACTTCGGAAATGTAAGCGGGCGACAGCACCGATGCCGCGCCGACGCCCAGGCCGCCGATCAGACGTGCAATGATGAACACTGCCGAACTGCCGGCAATGCCCGCCAGCAACGCGCTGACAAGGAAAAGCGCGGCCGAAAGCATCATCACCTTACGCCGACCCACGACGTCGGCCAGCCGGCCCGCCGAGAAGGCGCCCGCCGCACAGCCGATCAGGATCGCGCCGACATTGAAGCCCGTGCCCAGTTCGGAGAGGTCGAACGCCGCCTCCAGTCCGTCCTGCGTTCCGTTAATGACGCCGCTGTCATAGCCGAACATGAAACCGCCGATCGTCGCGACCGCAACGATCGCGCCGATGAACCCCATGTTGGCGCGGCTGGAAGCCCCTTGCATTCCCGTCTCCCTCAAGCGCGGGACGGAGCGTCCCGTTCTGGATTGTTAGCGATAACCTATTCCGCTGCCCAGTTGATTGGCAAGGGGTCAGCGTGCGGTAAGGCGTGCCGTGCCAGGACGCACGGGCGCCCCCGCCGATGCAGACTCGCCCGGCGGCGTGGCACTTGATTCCCGTACGACCAGTTCGTGCGGCAGGACAAGTTCTTCTGCGTCCGGGCAATCGGCGGCGCCACGGCGGCGCAACCGGGCCAGCAGCATGTCGACCGCCGTTTCGGCCATATATGCGATGGGCTGGCGTACCGTGGTCAGTTCGGGCCAGATGTTGGTTGCAAGCGCGACGTCATCGAACCCGACGATGCTGACGTCGCGCGGGACATGCAGACCCTGTCGATGGGCGACGCCAACCGCGGCGGCGGCCATGTCGTCGTTCGACGCGAAGATCGCGGTCGGGCGCTGGCGACCCTGCAGCAACCGCTCGGCAGCGGTCAGGCCAGACAGGTAGGTGAAATAACCCTGTTCAACCCGAACCCGGTCAGCATCAATCCCGGCCTTTTCGACGGCGTGCATGAAGCCGCGATAGCGTTCATGACTGGCCACCTGGTTCGGATGCCCTCGGATAAAGCCGATGTCGCGGTGCCCCATTTCGATCAGGTGGCGCGTCATCGCCGCAGCCGCTTCGAAATCGTCGATGCGGACGTTCAGGCTGCCGGCCTCTCGCTTGCCCATCGCGACCGATACCGAAAGGATGTTCGCCGCTTCCAGTTCGGCGCGCACGGGTGCGGATTCGGAAAGGGGTGGGGGCAGGATGACGCCCTGAACCTCGGTCGCGGCGAACTGGCGGGTGGCCTCAGCCTGCTCTTCCGCGCTTTCGCCCTCGCACGGTTCCAGAACGAGATGGCAGCCCGCCCGCCGCGCGGCCGCCAGCGCGCCGATCAGGAACTGGCTAAGGTAAGCGGTGGACGGGTTGGCATAGAGCAGCCCGATCTGCGTCGCCTCTCCGACGGCAAGCGAACGCGCTGCCGGATTGGGCTTGTATTGTAGGCGATTGATCGCCTCCATCACGGCCAGACGCGTGCTTTCGCGCACGTTATGTCCGCCGTTCACGACGCGTGAGACCGTCATCGCGGAGACGCCCGCTTCGCGTGCGACATCCTGTACCGTGACGCCGCCTTGTCCCCGCCTTGTTGCGCGCATCCAACTCTCCCGTTGTTGATGCGATAGGACCCGCTCTGCCGAATGGCAATTACTCCCGCGCTTCGTGGCGCGCCCGCAACAGCTGGTATCAATTGATAGCTGTGACCGCGTTGGTCAGGCCGAAGAATTGACACCCACTTGGTTTGGCCTTACCGGCTCGACTGATAGCGTTACCAGCGCTTGCACCCGGAAGTCGGCGTCGACCGGCATTGCTCCAGGAGGGGATAGTATGTTGTCATTCGTTAAAGTCCGTCGCGCAGCCTTGCTGTCGGCTGCGATCCTGCCTGCCATGGTGGCATTCCCGGCGCATGGCCAGACCGCGACACCCCCGGCACAGACGCCGTCGACCGAAGCGGTAGTCGCTGGTGAAGAGCCGGTGATGCAGGACGAAATCGTCGTGACCGGCGTGCGTGCCTCGCTTCAAAGCTCGACCAACGCCAAGCGCAATTCGGTGGCATTCGGCGACTCGATCTTCGCCGAAGATATCGGCAAGCTGCCCGCCACCAACCTGGCCGAAACGCTGAACCGTATTCCCGGCGTCCGCCTGAACCGTGACATCACGGGCGAAGGTACGCAGGTGTCGATCCGCGGCCTTGGCCCCAGTTTCTCCAAGGTGCTGCTGAACGGCGCCCAGTTCGCGGTCGCATCGGACGGCGGCACGCAGGGCAGCGGCGGCGGCAACCGCGAAGTCGACCTCGACTTCTTCCCGTCGGAGCTGTTCACGCGTCTGGACGTGTCGAAGTCGTCCACCGCGTCGATGCTGGAAGGCGGCATCGCGGGCACCGTCAACCTTCGCAATGCACGTGCATTCGACAAGCCCGGCACGCACCTGACCGTCGTGGCGCAGGGCAACTGGACCGAAACCAACGGCAAGGTCGGCCCGCGCGGCGCGATCGTCGGCAGCCACACCTTTGGCGACAAGCTGGGTATCCTGATCGGCGTCGCGGGCGTCAGCCAGCCGACGCGCGTCGATGGTTATGATACGCTCGGTTTCTCGGACGGCAATCTGGCGTGCGGCGAGGGCTGCAACGTGTCGCCGCCGGAAGGCAACGGCTTCAGCTATGCCAATCTGGTGCCCGCCAATGTCGGTCGTGGCCTGGTCGCGGGTCAGCCCTATGACATCACCCAGACGTCGGGCCTGTCGCTGTCCCAGATTTCCAAGGCGCTGATCCCGCGCCTGGGCCGCCCGGTTTACACCTCGGGTACGCGTGAGCGTATCTCTGCCGTGGGTGCGATCGAATTCTATCCGTCGGACGCGCTGCAGTTCAACCTCGACGGCATCTATGCCAAGTCGAAGCGCGACTATCTGCGTTCCAACATGAACTGGCAGGTCCGCAACTCCGGCCCCGGCACGACGCCGCAGTCGACCGGGGGCATGGTGCCGTTCGACATCAGTGTCGACGAAAACAACGTCGTGACCAGCGGCACGTTCGCCAACGCGTCGTTCTTCTCGGAAAACAGCCTGTTCCGTCAGGATACCGAGTTCTGGAACGTCAACCCGAGCGCGACCTGGAAGCCCAGCGAGACTCTGACGATCCAGTTGTCGGGCAATTACGGCAAGAGCAGCTTCTTCCGCGAACAGCCGACCTATGCGTTCCAGACGGCGCCGAATTCGGGCGTGGTGGTCGAATATGACAACACCGGCGGCGGCACCCAGCCGCTGATCACGCCGAACGTCGATCTGGGCGATCCGAACCTTGGCTGGCAGTGGTACCGCGTCAACGTGCAGAACGTGCGCCGCAACACCGAAACGCGCGGCGCGCATCTCGACTTCACCTGGGGTGACGACGCGCTGAACGTGAAGTTCGGTGCTGCGTATGACGAGGCCGAGCGCCGCGTGCGCGCCTATGACAACACCAATGCGTTCCAGCAATCAGTGTGCGGCACCAATTGCGCCGGTCTGACCGGCACGGTGCCGACCTCGGCAATCCCGCAATATTTGGGTCGTCAGGGCTTCGACAATTTCGGCCATCTGGCATCCAGCCCGTTCGGCTTTACGAGCTTCATCATCCCGAACATCGATGCGCTGAACGCCGCGACCAATTATGAGCAGTTCCGTGACACCGCGCCCGAAACCCGCGGTTCGGTGACGGGCGGCTCGACCGGCGACGTGTATGAAACCGTCTATGGCGGCTATGTCGAGGTGAACGGGCAGGGCGAGTTGTTCGGTCGTCCGATCAACGCCAATGCCGGTTTCCGCTATGTCTGGACCGACCAGCGCGTGCTGGGGCCGAGCCAGGTCGGCAACACGATCGTCGATATCGAAGCGAACAGCGATTACGAAGAAGTGCTGCCATCGTTCAACGTCTCCTATGACGTGATGGACAATCTGAAGCTGCGTTTTGCCGCGTCGAAGGGCCTGACCCGTCCGGAAGCGGGGCAGATCCTGCCGGGCATCACTTTCTCCGATCCCGCGGCCCAGATCGCCAATGCCGGTAACCCGAACCTGGCGCCCTATATCTCCGACAATCTTGATTTCGGCGGTGAGTTCTACACCGGCGGCATCGGTTACGTTGGCGTGGCGCTGTTCCAGAAGAGCATCGAAGGCTTCACTGTCACGCAGCAGCAGCAGACGCCCTTCGGCGATCTGAACATCCCGTTCGCCTCGCTTCAGGCGACGCAGGCCAATGCCCTGACTGACCGCGCCCGCGCGGCGGGTGTTGCGGTCGAGCAGGTGGCGATCACCGTCAACCGCCCGGTCAATCTGCAGAGCCTGCGTATCCGCGGCGTCGAAGGTACCTGGGTTCAGCCGCTCGACTTCCTGGTCGACGGTCTGGGCTTCTCGGCCAACGGCACGTACATCACGCAAAGCTCGGACAGCGGCCTGGTCGCGCCGGGCGTGCCGGAATTCCAGTACAACCTTCAGGGTTTCTTTGAGAGCGGCGGTGCTTCGATCAGCCTGAACTATGTCTGGCAGGACGGCGTGATTGCGGCCAATGGTCCGCAGAACAACATCCCCGTACCGCTGCGCGCCGATGCGCGTGGGCAGATGGACCTGTCGGCGGGCTATACCCTGCCGTTCATGGACAATGCCTTCCGCCTGACGCTCGACGTGCTGAACATCACGAACGAGCCGATCCGCACGACCTTTGGCTATGACAACGCGACCTACAACGTGTTCTTCCCGGGTCGTCAGGTCCTGGCCGGTATCCGCGCCAACTTCTGACCGGTCTTCCCTGTGCTCCTTGTCCGCAAGGAGCCATCTATCGGCCGGTCCCTTGCGGGGCCGGCCTTTTTTTCGGTTCAACGGGGTTGATGATGCGGATGATCGGACTGGCGGCGGCGCTGGCACTGATACCGGGCGGCGCATGGGCGCAAAGCTGTGCGTGGCAACCGGCATGGGCATCGGCACAGATGGTGCCGGGCGGCGATAATCGGTTGGCACCGGGCGCGCTGGACGATGCCAGTTTGCGGCAGGTCGCGCGGGTTTCGACCGGCGGCCAGCGCGTGCGCGTTCGCATTTCCAACGCTTTCGGCACCAAGCCGCTGGACGTGCGCGGCGCCTCCATTGCGCGTCCGGTCCGTAATGATGGTCACGCGGTCAAGGCGGCCAGCCTGATGCCGCTGCGCTTTGCGGGCGAGCCGGGCACACGGGTGCCGGCGGGCGCCGACTGGCTGTCCGACCCCGTCCCAATGCCGCTTGCGGCTTTCGACGATGTGGCGGTAACACTGCATGTCGCGGGGGAGCCGGGGGAGCAGACCTCCCACCCCGGTTCGCGTGCGACGTCGTGGCTGGCGAAGGGCGACGCCACCGCCGCGACCACGCTGACCGACGCGCAGGCCACCGAACACTGGTTTTTGTTGTCGGGCATTGAGGTGGAGGCATGTCCCGCGCGCGGCGCGGTCGTCGTGCTGGGCGACTCGATCACCGACGGGCGCGGTTCGACAACCAACGGCAATGATCGCTGGACCGACGCGCTGGCGCGGCGGCTGCAGGGCGACCCGCGTACGCGCGGCATGTCGGTGCTGAACCAGGGCATTGGCGGCAACAATATCCTGGTCGATGGGCTGGGGCCGAGTGCGATGGCGCGGCTGGACCGCGACGTGCTGGCGCTGCCGCGCGTCACCGACCTGATCGTGCTGGAAGGCGTCAACGATCTGGGCGGGCTTTCCCGCACTGAAGGCGCGACCCCGGCGGATCATCGGGCGATGCTTCATCGGCTGACCGCAGCCTTTTCGCAGATGATCGAGCGTGCCCATGCGCACGGCATTCGCATCCATGGCGCGACGATCATGCCCTTCGGCGCCAGCGACTATTATCACGCCACTCCGGAAGTGGAGGCGACGCGCCGGGCGATCAACGCATGGATACGGACGCCGGGGCGCTTTGACAGCGTGATCGACATGGACCGCGCGACCGCCGATCCGGCGCGGCCCGACCGGCTGGACAAGCGTTATGACGTGGGCGACGGGCTGCACACGTCCCCTGCCGGGTTCCGCCGCATGGCAGAGGCAGTTGCGATCGAGGCGCTGGCTGCGCCGGTCGCGGGTCGCATCACCGGGCCCTAAATTGACGGGCGATGGCGTCAACCATTCGCCCCTTTGCCGGTTCAGTCCGATCTGTCGCGCTGATGCTGCTGGCGCTGACCGCCCATTGGCCCGGCTGGACCAGCCCCGTTTCCGAGGGGGCGGCGCCGCCCGAATTCTCGGGCAACGAGATCACCCTGACCGTCGATCACCTCATGCGCCGCGTCGACGGGCGCAGCAGCCATGACATCGGCACCAACGGCCATGTGCCCAGGCCGCTGATCCGGCTGAAGGAAGGACAGTGTCCGCATCCAAGTCGACAACCGGCTCGATGAGGAAAGGTCGGTTCATTGGCACGGGCTGATCCTGCCGTTCCAGATGGACGGCGTGCCCGGCGTCAGCTTTATGGCGAACGCCGCCGCTGCCCTGCGGCGCGAACATGGCGGGATGGCGTTCAACCAGGTCATGGTCGACCTGGCCGAAGTGCAGGTGCGCGACGGCAAAGAGGGCTATCGCTGGGAAGGGGCGGCAAGGTTCGGCGCCGACATCCACCGCGTCGTGCTGAAAAGCGAGGGGGAGGGCGATTTCGGCGGTCCGCTGGGCCATGCAGAGGCGCAACTCCTCTATTCGCGCGCTGGATGCCTATGCCAATCTGCAACTTGGCGTGCGCCAGGATCTGGGGGCAGGCGTGCGCCGCAGCTATGCCAGCATCGGCGTGGAGGCGCTGGCGCCCTATTGGTTCGATGTCGAGGGCACGCTGTTCCTGTCCGACAAGGGTGAATTGTTCGCGCGCGGCGAGGCCTATTACGACCAGCGCCTGACCAACTGATGGGTCCTGCAACCGCGTGCCGAGCTGAACCTGTCGGCGCAGGACGTGCCCGAAACGGGTTTGGGCGCGGGCGTCACCGATGCGGAAGCCGGGCTGCGCTTGCGTTATGAGATTGCCCGCGAGTTCGCACCCTATGTCGGCCTGTCATGGGAGCGCCGGCTTGGCCGCACCGCCCGACTGACGCGGGCGGCGCGGGAGGATACCGGCGGCCTGTCCTTCGTTGCCGGGGTGCGCGCGTGGTTCTAGCGCCGAAGCGGCGTCTGTTCATTCAGGTGGTTGCGGATCGTCGTTGACGCCACACCCGCCTGACCCATGGCGTTGGAGATCTGGTCCAGCCCCAGCACCACGTCCCCGGCGGCGAACAGGCCGGGGACGCTGGTTTGCATATGATCGTCAACGATCAGGCACCCGCCATCCTTGGCATCAGCGCCCGCCGCGATGGCAAGGTCGGAGCGGATGGTGGAGCCGAGTGCAGGGTACACGCTGTCGAACGTCATCGGCCCTTGCGCCGTCGTCACGCTCAGCCGGTGACCGGCTATGGCATAGTCTCCGCACGGCCCCTCGACCCGCGCAACGCCGGCCTTGTCCAGCGCGGCTTCGCATTCGGCGTCCAGTTCGTGCCGTTCGGGCGCGATCAGCGTGACGTCGGCGGTATAGCTTCGCAGGAACAAAGCCTCCCGCATCCCGTGGTCGCCCGTGCCGATTACGCCCACGCGCTTGTCTGTCACTTCATATCCGTCGCAAATCGGGCAATAGCGCAGCATGCCGTGAGCCAGCGCCTCGTCATGCAGCGTTTCGGCCATGCCCTTTGGCCGGTGATTGACCACGCCGGTTGCCAGCAAAACGGTGCGCGCACGCCATTCACGGTCGTCGCATGCCACGCGAAACGCGTCCTCGCCCGGCTCAAGCGCGGTGACGCGACACATTTCGCTGACCACGCCGAACGATGCCGCCTGCTCGCGCATCCGCGCCAGCAGGTCGGGGCCGGTGATGCCGCCGGGATAGCCCGCATGATTATGCGTGCGCGGGATCAGCGCCGCGCGGCTGGACCCGCAATCGAACAGCCGCACCGACAGGTGATAGCGCGCCAGATAGATGGCCGCCGTCAACCCTGCGGGTCCGGCGCCGATGATGATGCAATCGTCCATGTCCTTGCCTTTCGCGCACGCCCCGACGCATGGAGATGCCATGTTCGCCGCAACCGTCCTAACGCTTTACCCGGAAATGTTTCCCGGCCCGCTCGGCCTTTCGCTGGCCGGCAGGGGGCTGCGCGAGGAGCGCTGGTCGCTGGAGACGGTCCAGATCCGCGATTTCGCAACCGACCGGCACCGTTCGGTCGACGATACGCCTGCGGGTGGCGGGGCGGGCATGGTGCTGCGCGCCGATGTGCTGGCGGCGGCATGCGATCATGTCGGCTATGATCGCCCGATGCTGGCGATGACGCCGCGCGGCGCGCCGCTCACGCAGGCGCGGGTGCGCGAACTCGCGGCGGGGCCGGGCGTGTCGATCCTGTGCGGCCGGTTCGAGGGGTTCGACGAACGTCTGTTCGAAGGCCGCTCGATCGAGCCGGTTTCGATCGGCGACTATGTCCTGTCGGGGGGCGAGATGGGGGCGCTGGTCACGCTGGATGCTTGCGTTCGGCTGATTCCCGGCGTAATGGGCGCGGCTTCGAGTGGAGACGAGGAAAGCTTCGAAAGCGGCATCCTCGAATATCCGCAATATACCCGACCCGTCGAATGGGAAGGGCGCACGATCCCCGAAGTGCTGCGATCGGGGGATCATGCGAGGATCGCGGCCTGGCGAAAGCACATGGCCGAAACCGATACACGGCTAAGGAGGCCGGACCTTTGGGAGCGTCACAGTGGCGTTCGGGTCGGTTCTCCCTCTGGCGCGCAGCGAAAAGACTGGGACGAACAGACATGAACCTGATCCAGCAGATCGAGGCCGAACAGATCGCCAAGTTCCTGGCGAACAAGAACATCCCCGACTTCCGTCCGGGCGACACGCTGAAGGTCGGCGTGAACGTGGTCGAAGGCGAACGCCGCCGTGTTCAGAACTACGAAGGCGTGTGCATCGCGCGTTCGAACAAGGGCATGGGTTCGAACTTCACCGTTCGCAAGATGTCGTTCGGTGAGGGCGTCGAGCGCGTCTTCCCGCTCTATTCGCCGAACATCGATTCGATCGAAGTCGTTCGCCGCGGCGTCGTGCGTCGTGCGAAGCTCTATTATCTGCGCGGCCGCACCGGCAAGTCGGCTCGTATCGCCGAACGCCGCGATCCGCGTCGCACCGAAACCGCCGCCGCCGAATAATCGGCGCGGCCGGACGGCCAGACAAAAAGGGCGCGGCGGGAAACCCTGCCGCGCCCTTTTTCATGTCCGGTCGATGGGTTCAGGGCAGCAGTAGCGACGCGTCGCCATAACTGTAGAAGCGATAGCCGTCGGCAATCGCATGGGCATAGGCCGCCTGCATCCGCTCCAGCCCCATCAGCGCCGATACCAGCATGAACAGCGTGGATCGCGGCAGGTGGAAGTTGGTCATCAGCCCGTCGATCCCGCGAAAGCGATAGCCCGGCGTGATAAAGATCGCGGTATCGCCCTCAAACGGCCGGATCACTTTGTCCTCACCCGCCGCGCTTTCGATCAGGCGCAGGCTGGTCGTGCCCACCGCGATGACCCGCCCGCCGCCTGCGCGCACGGCGTTCAGGCGGTCGGCGGTAGCGGCGTCGATGCGGCCCCATTCGGCGTGCATCGCATGGTCGGCGGTGTCGTCGGCCTTGACCGGCAGGAAGGTGCCCGCGCCGACATGCAGCGTCAGCGTGGCATGGCCGATCCCGGCAGCCTCCAGCGCGGCGAGCAGGCCAGGCGTGAAATGCAGCGCAGCCGTCGGCGCGGCGACGGCGCCGGCTTCCCGTGCGAACATCGTCTGATAATCGTCGGCGTCGCGTTCGTCGGTCGGGCGCTTGGCGGCGATATAGGGCGGCAGCGGCATCCGGCCCGCACGCTCCAGCAACAGCTCGACCGGCTCGTCGCCCGCGAAGTTCAAGGCGAAGCTGCCGTCGGCAGCGCGGTCGCTGGCGGTCGCGGTTACGCCGCTGCCGAAATCAATGGCATCCCCTTCGCGCAGCCGCTTCGCGTTGCGGATAAAGGCGCGCCAGCGGCGCGGCCCTTCGCGCTTGTGCAGGGTGGCGCCGATCCGGGCATCCCCCCGTGTCCCTTCAAGCTGGGCCGGAATGACCCGCGTGTCGTTGAACACCAGGCAGTCGCCGGGTCGCAGGCACGTGGGCAGTTCGCTGACGATGGCGTCGCGTGTTTCCGCCGCGTCAAGCAGCAGCATCCGCGCGGCATCGCGCGGAGACGCGGGGCGCAGCGCGATGCGTTCGGGCGGCAGTTCGAAATCGAATAGGTCGACCTGCACGTGCGCTTACTTCGTGCCCGGCAGCGTCACTTCCTCCTCACCCTCCGGCAGCGCGGCGGCGGGGGCGGGCGGCTGGTAGGCGGGCGGGTTGTCCGATGCGATCCAGGCATGGACAATGCGCGCGGGGTTCGCCGGCGGCTCACCGCGCGGGATCGAATCGACATATTCCATGCCGCCGATCACACGTCCGAACACGCTGTAATCCTTGTCGAGGCTCAGGCGCGGGGTGAACATGATGAAAAACTGGCTGTTCGCGCTGTCCTCTGCCGCCTTTCGCTGTTCGGGCGTCGCGCCTTCCGGCGCACCCTGACGCGCGGCAGATACGGCACCGCGCACGTGCGGCAGATAGCTGAACTCGGCGGGCAGGTCGGGCAGGTCCGATCCGCCGCTGCCGTCGCCCTTGGGATCGCCCGACTGGGCCATGAACCCTTCGATCACACGGTGGAAGACGATGCCGTCATAGAATTTCTGGCGGGTCAGCGTCTTGATCCGCTCGACCATCTTGGGTGCGACGTCGGGACGCAACCAGATCGTCACGCGCCCGCCGGTCGACAGGTCGAGCAGCCACAGATTTTCCTTGTCGGTCGTCGGCGGCGGCGTCTTGCGTCCGGCGACCGGGCTTTCGATGAGCTGAGCCGAGGCGGGCGATGCCAACCCCATGCCGACAAGAGCGAGAAGCGAGAGAAGAAAACGCATGGATACCCCGAAGCCGGTCAGTCGGGCGGGGGTCTAGACCAGAACGCACCCGCTGGAAATGGGTGAGGAGATCAGCTGCCCTTGCGACCGATCATCGCGACGCGGGCGGTCACGTCGGCGGCGACGGCGGGGCCGACGAAACGGCTGATGTCACCGCCATAAAGCGCGATTTCCTTGACCAGTCGGCTGGCAATGGGTTGCAGCGACACGTCGGCCATCAGAAAGACCGTTTCGATGCGGTCGTTCAGCTGCTGGTTCATGCCGGCCATCTGATATTCATATTCGAAATCGGCCACCGCGCGCAGGCCGCGGACGATCATTTCCGCCCCCTCACGCTCGGCAAAGTCCATCAGCAGCGAATCGAACGCGACGACATGGATCTCGCCCTCGATCCCGACGACTTCGCGCCGGACCATCTCCATGCGTTCGTCCAGCGTGAACATCGGCGATTTGGACGGGTTGGTGGTGACGCCGATGACCAGCCGGTCGACGATGCGCGCCGCGCGGCTGATGATATCCATGTGACCCAGCGTCACCGGATCGAAGGTGCCGGGATAAACGGCGGTGCGCGTGGTCATGTGGCGAAAACTCTCAGCGATCGCGTTCAAGCGTGAAGCGGGCCAGGTCGCGCAGCAGGTCCGCTTCCGCGCCATAATTGTGCAGATGGGCAATCGCCTGATCGACCAGCATTCGCGCCTGTTCACGCGCGCGGTCGACGCCCAGCAGCGAGACGAAGGTTTCCTTGCCCGCCGTGCCGTCCTTGCGCAGCGCCTTGCCCACCTTGTTCTCGTCCCCCTCCACATCGAGCAGGTCGTCGGCAATCTGGAAGGCAAGGCCGATGTCGCGGGCATAGCCCTTAAGTCCGGTGCGCCCCTCTGGCACGACGCGGCCCAGAATCGCGCCAGCCTCCACCGAACAGGCGATCAGCGCGCCGGTCTTCATCGCCTGAAGCCGGGTGACGGTGGGCAGGTCGAAGCTGGCGCGTTCGGCCTCAAGGTCCATCATCTGGCCGCCGGCCATCCCCGCCGGACCCGATGCATGGGCCAGGCATTGGATCAGTTCGGACCGGACGAAGGGGTCGGGGTGCGTCCGCTCGTCCGCCAGCACTTCGAACGCCAGCGCGTGCAGGCAATCGCCCGCCAGGATCGCGGTCGCTTCGTCGAATACCTTGTGCACCGTGGGTTTGCCCCGGCGCATATCGTCATTGTCCATCGCCGGCAGGTCGTCATGGACCAGGCTGTAGACATGGATGCACTCAATCGCAGTGGCCACGCGCGCAGCGGCCTGACGATCGACGCCGAACAGCCGGGCGGTGGCGAATACCAGCAGCGGGCGCAGCCGCTTGCCCCCGCCGATCGCGGCATGGCGCATGGCGCGGTACAGATTGCCGCGGGCATCGTCGGGAATGGGCAGCAGCGCGTCGAACTGCCGATCCATTTCGGCCATGATCTCGCGCATCGCATTCTGAAGCGCGAGGCTGGGGCTGGCGATAGTCATTCCCATCAGCCAGCGAATGGGGCCGTGCCCGCGACGCGGCCTTCGCCATCGGTACGGATCGCTTCGATCCGCGCCTGTGCCGCATCGAGGCGCGCGGCGCATTGCCGCTTCAACTGGTCGCCACGTTCGTAAAGGTCGATCGCTTCCTGAAGCGACGCGTCGCCGCTTTCGAGCCGACCGACAATGCGTTCGAGTTCCTTAAGCGCTTCCTCGAACGAAAGCTCGGCGATGCCCGTTTCCTCTACCATGTCCCCGCTATGCGGCAGGTTGGGGGCCGCTTGCAATGGGGGAGCGGAGCCAATGGGCGCCCGGTTGGTTTTCACGGAAATGCCATCGTGAAGGGGTCTCCATGTTCGAAACCGTCAATCCCGCCACCGGAGAGCCGCGTCCGCCGATCGAGGAGCTGGACGATAACGCGCTGGAGGCGTGCATCGCCCGGGCGGCAGCGGCTTTTGCCGAATGGCGCCTGAAGCCGGTCGATGCCCGCACCGCCCTGTTGGGCCGCATCGCCGACGCGTTCGAGGCGAACAAGGACCGGCTGGCCCGTACCGCGACCGAGGAGATGGGCAAGACGCTGAAATCGGCGGTTGCAGAGGTCGAGAAGTGCATCGCGGGTTTCCGCTTCTATGCCAGCGATGGGCCATCCTTTCTGGAGGACCGGGAGGTCGTCTATGACGGCGGCCGCGCCATTGCGCGCTGGCAACCGCTTGGGCCCGTACTGGCGATCATGCCGTGGAACTTCCCCTATTGGCAGGTGGTCCGGTTCCTCGCGCCGACGATCCTGGCGGGGAATGTCGGCTTGTTGAAGCATGCGTCGATCACACAGGGCTGTGGCGCGCTGATCGAGGAGATGGTGCAAGCCGCCGGTGCGCCGGAGGGGCTGTTCCAGAATCTGCCGATCAAGTCAGGCAAGGTGGATGCCCTGATCGCCGACGAGCGAATCGCTGCCGTCACCCTGACCGGCAGCGAGGGCGCGGGGCAGAAGGTAGCCGAAGCGGCTGGACGGGCGTTGAAGAAGGTGGTGCTTGAGCTTGGCGGGTCGGACCCGTTCATCGTCATGCCCAGCGCCGATCTGGACAAGGCGGCACAGGTCGCGGCCAAGGCGCGCATCCAGAATGCGGGCCAATCCTGCATCTGCGCAAAGCGCATGATCGTGCATGGCGACGTGTATGACGCGTTTCTGGAGAAGTTCACCGCAGCGATGGCAGCGGCGACGCTGGGCGACCCGATGGCACCGGACACCGATATCGGTCCGCTGTCGAGCTTCGAGCAGCGCGATACCGTGGTTGAGCAGGTGGCCCGCGCACGCGATCAGGGCGCACAGCTATTGTTCGGTGCGCAGAAGCCCGATCTGCCGGGCGCCTATCTGACGCCCGGCATCCTGTGCGATGTCGATCCCGACAGCGAGATTGCCCGCGAAGAGATGTTCGGCCCTGTCGCGATGGTTTTTCGCGCGTCCGATCTCGACGCTGCCGTCGCACTGGCAAACGATGTGCCGTTCGGCCTGGGTTCTTCGATCTGGACCGAAGATGCGGAGGAGCGCGACCGCCTGATCCGCGATCTGCAATGCGGCATGGTGGCGGTCAATCAGATGTTGGCGTCGGTGCCGCAGGCGCCCTTTGGCGGGATCAAGCGGTCGGGCCATGGCCGGGAACTGGGGCCATGGGGCCTGCATGAGTTCATGAATCTGAAGGCGGTGATGCTGACCGAATAGATGCTGGACCCGATTGGGCGGCCGCGACAAGGCGGGCAGGAAAGACGGAGAGAAAGCGATGTTCGTCAACTTCAACGGCGACTGGCCGCCCCAGCCGGAACCGCCGCCGCGCCCGACCCCGCCGCGACTGGACAAGCGCGCCCGCACGCGTTTCACCTGGGTTATCGCGTTCAACCTGTTGCTGCTTCTGTTGATGCCGCTGGCGGGCGTCACGCTGTTCGATGCAGTGGTGGCGCTGTTCCGCGGCTGATCCGTCAGGGCTGACTTTCTTCCAGCACTTCCTGAAGCAGATCCTTTCGGCTGAGCTTTCCGATCATCGTTTTGGGCAAGGTCAGCCGCACCACGACCTGATCGACGCGCTCATGCTTGCCCAGTTGCGGGTTCAGCCATTCGCGGATCGACTCGCCGGTCGCATCGCTGTCGGCCTCCAGCGTGACATAGGCGCGCGGCACTTCGCCCCGATATGCGTCAGCCATGCCGATCACCAGCGCCTCCCGCACGGCGGGGTGGCGATACAGGATCGCCTCGACCTGGCTGGGGAACACCTTGAACCCGCCGACGGCGATCATGTCCTTCAGGCGGTCGACGATGCGGATGAAACCGTCGCTGTCGATCTCTCCGACATCGCCGGTGCGCAGCCAGCGCGTGCCATCGTCGTCGGTCACGAACACCTCTGCATCGGCGTCGGGCCGTTGCCAGTAACCGCACATGATCTGCGGCCCGGCGACGACGATCTCACCCGGCTCGCCATCGGGGGCAGGACGACTGGGGTCTTCCTTGTCGACCAGCTTGACGCGGGTGGCGGGAATGGGCTGGCCGATGGTGCCTGATTTGCCCTCTGCCTCATAGGGGTTCGCCGATACCACGCCGGAGCTTTCGGAAAGGCCATAACCCTCGATCAGGGTGGCGCCGGTCGCTTCCTCGAACCGGGCCTTCAACTCGGCCGGCAGGGGCGCGCCGCCGGAAATGCAGACGCGCAGCGACGACAGGTCGGTGCGGGCCAGCGCCGGGTGATCCAGCAGCGCCCGGTACATGGTGGGCACGCCGGGAAGGGCGGTGGCGCCCGTGCGCTGGATCGCGGCCAGCACCTGACCCGCGTCGAAACGCGGCAGCAACACAATCTCGCCGCCGGTCACCACCGTGCGATTAAGGACGCAGGTATTGGCGAACACATGGAACATGGGCAGCGCGCCCAGGATCCGGTCGGTGACATGCCCCAGTTCCGGGTCCAGCAACGCAACCTGCCGCGCATTGGCCGACAAATTCTGGTGGCTGAGCATCGCGCCCTTTGGCACTCCGGTGGTGCCGCCGGTATATTGGATCAGCGCCAGATCGCGTTCGGGGTCTAGCGTCGGCGTCGCGCACGCGCCCGGATTGTCGATCAGCGCTGAAAAGGCTGTGATCCGCGGATCGTCGGGACGCGGTGCGATCTCACGCGATTTGAACCAGCGATACAGCACCGATTTGGCAGGCGGTAGCGCGCCAGCGACCGACCCGACCACCAGCCGTTCAAGGGCGCTCTTCTCAAGCACGTCAAGCGCCGTGGGCAGCAGGGCAGTGGCCGACAGGGTGAACAACAGCCGCGTACCCGAATCGGCGACCTGATTCGCCAATTCATCGACGGTGTAGAGAGGCGAGAAATTGACCGCCGTGGCGCCCAGTTTGAGGATGCCGTAATAGGCGGCCAGATAATGCGGCACATTGGGCAGGAACAGGCCGATCCGGTCGCCCGGCCCGTAACCCAGCTTCGCCAGTCCGCATGCGACGCGATTGGCGCCATCCAGCGTCTCGGCATAGCTGAACTTGCGGCCAAGAAAATCGATCAGCGGCCGGGCGCCATGCGCGGCGGCGGACTGCTCGAAAACCTGGACCATCGTTGCCGGCGGAAAGTCGCGATCCCACTGGCCCGGGTGGCGGTAATGGTCCCGCCAGACCGATTTATCCTCTCTCATTTACACGAGTGTAAGCAGGTTGACGTGCGCGTCAACCAGTGTCGCAATGCAACCGTCAGCGGGCGCGCCGCTCGGCCTGATGGATCAGAAACGACAGGGCGAAAACGCCCAGATCCAGCCCGGCTTCCACCTTCAGCGGGCTGCCGTCCGTCGGCGCATCCAGCGACAAGCGCAGTTCCCCCGCGGGCGGTTTGATCGCGACCAGCACCATGAAGCCCAGAATCGCAAGGGAAAGGCCAAGTCGACGGCGGTGCATGGCGTCAGGCTCCGTAGGAACGATCGTCGGGCAGGTGGACCGGGGCGCATTCTACGCGCTTCAGGCCGCGACTGCCAGTCCGTTGACGACATGGACACGGTCGCGCCCGCTGGCCTTGGCGTCGAACAGCGCCAGGTCGGCGCATTTATACAGTTTTTTCCAGTGAACGTCGCTCGACAGAAAGCCGGTGCAGACGCCGATGCTGGCGGTCACGGTGATGTCGAACGGCATCCGCGTCGCACGCAGTTCGGCCAGCAGGCGTACCGGGTCGATGGGCGCGTCAGCGTCAGCGACCAGGGCAAACTCCTCACCGCCCAACCGCGCGACCAATGCGCCTTCGCCAGCGGCGCGGCGCAGCACGCGGGAGACGACGCGCAGCACTTCGTCGCCGCCGTCATGGCCCAGCGTTTCGTTGACCGTCTTGAAGTGGTCAATGTCGAGCAGCAGCAATTGCTGACACCCCGCCCGCCCGATGGCGCGGGTCAGGAAGGCGCGGCGGTTCAGCAGTCCCGTCAGCGGGTCCGTCTCCGCCAGCAACCGGTCAACAGCCGCCTGCGCGACCGCATGGTCACGCTCCGCCGACAGCAGACGGATGCGATAGGCGATGGCCAGGCTGGACAGCAGCGCTTCCACGGTCATGGCCACCAACGTCGAATTGTCGAGCCAGAAGTTCCAGGGCAGCAGGGTGAACGCCTGGGCGATCCGGGCCGACGCCATGACGATCGGCGCCGTCCATGCCAGCGCGAACATCCAAAGATACCGACTCCGTTCGACCCAAGCCCGCCAGACGATGATCGGCATAAGCGCGATCAGTGCGACACAGGCGATGGAAAACATCAGGTCGAGCATGATGAACCAGCGCGGCGCCAGGACGGCGATGCCGATGCCAATCGCCAGCAAAGTGGCTGCCAGACCATCGGTGATGCGGCCCAGTGGCCCCTCGAACACGCGGCGCTCGAAATAGGTGCGGGCGAACAACAGCGCCATCGCAGCCGACGCCGCCAGGGTCAGATAGTTGATGCGCATCCGGTGGGTATTGTCGATGCCTGGCGCCGCCCAGGCCAGAAAACCGGAACTGGACATCGCATAAAGCAGCAACATGAACAGCATAAGGCAGTATGCGAGCTGGAAATCGTACTTCAGCGCCCCCCACAGCGCGAAGTTGTAGATCAACAGCGCCAGCGCCAGCCCGCCAAACCCGGCGTAGATGGTCGCCATCCACAGGTTTGACCGGTCGCTTTCGTGCTGATCGGACAGATGCACGCCGTTCAGAACGCCGCGCCGATTGGCCGCACCCTCGATCCGCCAGACGATCCGGGTAACGGGCGCGGTGTAGGCGGGTACGGCGAATTGCAAAATCGAACCCAACTGCACGTGACGCGACAGGCTGCGCGAATCGGCGTCGAACCATGCGACATGACCGTCGGCGTGGATGACCCCGATGGTCATTCCCTTCCGCCAGGTGTTCGCCATCCTGAGCCGCAGATCGCCGTCCGCCGCCTCTTTGCTAACGGGCAGGGAAACCGCCAGAAGTCGCCCGGCCCGTATTTGCTCTGCGATCGACCGCAATCCAGCGCGATCCGGCCAGTGATCAGGTCGCGGAAATCCTGTCCGGCGCGGGCCGGCGCGACGCAGACCTGCACGCGGGTGCCGATCACGCCAGCGGTCGAACGCGCCGGTCCGATCACAGACAGCAGACCCGCCACCGCCACGACCATCGCGGTCATCCAGATGAAGATGCGTCCCATCTAGGGTTGTTGATCGCTCAAGATGGCAAATTTCTCGTTAACGGTTTTACCGCTGTCGATTGTTGACCCGTGGCGTTCCGCGACCGACAAGCCGCGCATGGCGATCGAAATCTACGGCATCAAAAATTGCGATACGATGAAGAAGGCCCGCGCCTGGCTGGACGCGGCGGGGATCGAGTATCGGCTCCACGACTATAAGGTCGAGGGCGCGGACCCGGACCGACTGAAGCAATGGGCCGGGGTTGTGGGCTGGGAAAAGCTGCTCAACCGCGCGGGCACAACCTTTCGCAAATTGCCGGAGGACGATCGTGCCGTTGCCGATGCCGACGGCGCCATCGCGCTGATGGTCGCGCACCCGTCGCTTATCAAGCGACCGGTGGTCGAGTATGACGGCGGCGTGCTGGTCGGCTTTTCGGGCGATAAGTGGGACGAAATGTTGCGCTGACACCCCGGCCAGCGTTTGCGGCGGGGGCAAGGCGCGGTTATCACGCGACTTTCCATCCAAAGGGGAACACCGTTGGCCGCCTATGTCCGTCAAGCGCCGCCGCGCTGGTTCGGAATCGTCGTCGCCCTGTTGGTCCTGTGGGGTCTGGCCGGGATATTCGCCTTTTACAGCGACGTGTCGATGAACGAGGCGCGGTTGGCGGCGATGGACGCATCCGACCGGCAATTTTATCTTGGCCGGCCGGGCTGGTTCATCTGGGTTTATGGCGTCGCGACCTGGGCCGCCCTGTTCGGCGCGGTTGCGCTGTGGCTGCGGCGCCGGATTGCGCGCCCCCTGTTCCTGCTGTCGCTCGCCGCGGTGATCGTCCAGTTCGGCTGGGTTTTCATCGCCACCGACCTGATCGCCGCGAAAGGTGCGGCCACGGTCGTGCCGTTCCCCCTGCTGATTCTGGCTATCGCGATCTTTCAGCTTTGGCTGGCCACGCGGGGCTGGCGGCGCGGGTGGCTTCAGTAATCGGGCTTGGCCCCGGCGCGCGTGCGGCGTAGAGCGCGGGCCCATGTCCACGACCTTTACCCTGGATACCGCGACCAGTCGCGCCAACCCCACACCCAAGCCGATGCGTCGGCTGACCGTACCTGCGATTCAGAAGCGCAAGGGCGGCGAGCCGATCGTCATGCTGACCGCATATACTGCGCGCATGGCTCAGCTGATGGACGCGCATTGCGACATGCTCCTGGTTGGCGACAGTCTGGGGCAGGTGATCTATGGCCTGCCGTCCACCTTGTCGGTGACCATCGACATGATGATCGCCCACGGAGCGGCGGTGGTGCGGGGCAGCTATCATTCGGTGGTCATCATTGACATGCCGTTCGGCACCTATGAAGCCTCTCCAGAACAGGCATTTGCCAGTGCCGCGCGGATCATGGCTGAAACCGGCGCGGCGGGCGTGAAGCTGGAGGGCGGGGAAGCGATGGCGGAGACCGTGGCGTTCCTGACGCGTCGCGGCATCCCGGTCGTCGGCCATGTCGGCCTGACGCCACAGGCGGTCAACGCGCTCGGCGGATACGGCGCACGCGGCCGCGATGAGGCTGAGCAGGCCAAAATCCTGGCCGACGCCCGCGCAATCGCTGATGCGGGTGCCTTTTCACTGGTGGTGGAGGGGGTGGTCGAGCCGCTGGCCATCGCCATCACGCAGGGCGTGGGCGTTCCGGTGATCGGCATCGGCGCGTCGGCGCAGTGCGATGGTCAGGTGCTGGTGGCAGAAGACATGCTGGGCATGTTCGACCGCACCGCGCGCTTTGTGAAGCGTTATGACGATATGGCTGGCCGCATTTCCGCCGCGGTTGAACGCTATGCGGGCGAGGTGCGGGAACGCGCCTTTCCCGGAGCCGAACAGCTCTATTCGATCTGACACCATTTCGTTTCGCCACGGTCGCGGCTAAGGTCCGCGCCCGCATATCCACGGAGCTTGTCTTGGCGCTTACCCCCCAGAATAACGAAGTCTTCATGCGCGAGGTCGACGAGGAGCTTCGTCGCGACCAGCTGATGGGCTTCTGGACGCGCTATGGCCGCATCGTCATCGTGCTGATCGTTGTCGCGCTGGCCGCGTTCGGCGGCTGGCTTTACTGGCAGCACCGGCAGAATATGCAGGCGGGCGAACAGGGCGTCGCCTATGCCAAGGCGCTGGAGGATCTGGGCGCCGGTCGCGACGCGGCGGTCAAGACGCAGCTGGCCGAGCTGGCCAAGAGCGATGGCGAGGGTTATCGCGCCATGGCCCGCTTTCTGGAAGGTGACGTCCTGCTCAAGGGCGACAACCTGAAGGGCGCGGCCGCCAAATTCGCCGAAATTGCCGCTGATAAGTCTCTGCCGCAGCCTTATCGCGATCTGGCGTTGGTCCGTCAGACCGCTGCAGAATATGATACGCTGCCACCCGCGCAGGTCGTCGACCGGCTCAAGGGGCTGGCCGTGAAGGACAGCGCGTGGTTTGGCAGCGCTGGCGAGATGGTCGCCGTGGCCTATATCCGCATGAACAAGCGGGCCGAGGCGGGCCAGCTGTTCGGTGAAATCGCGGGCACGGAAACCGTGCCTGAAACCATCCGTCAACGTGCGGTTCAGATGGCCGGTCTACTTGGCGTCGATGCCGTGACCGAACCGGCTAAGGAAAAGAAGAAGGCCGAATGAACAACAAGCTGACGCTGCCCATGGCCGTGCTGGCGCTGACCGCGCTGAGTGGTTGCGGCATCTTCAAGGGCGGCGACAAGAAGACGCCGGTCCTGGGTGATCGCGTGCCGATCCTGGTCGCCGAAAGCGGGACCGAGGTGGATCCGGCGCTGGCCGAACAGCCGGTGCTGCTGCCCCCCGCCGTCGCTAACGACGCCTGGACCCAGCCGGGTGGCAGCGCGTCCAAGTCGATGGGGCATCTGGCGCTGGGCGATCAGCCGACCCGCGCATGGTCGGTCCGCATCCCCGGCGGCAATACCCGCGTCCGGTTGGGCGCGGCGCCTGTGGTGGCGAATGGGCGGCTTTACGTCGTCGATGTCGACGGCGCGGTCCATTCGATCGACGCCGCTACCGGTTCAACCGTGTGGCGTGTCCCGACGGCAAAGGGTGACGGCAATGCGCCTGCGCGCTTCGGCGGCGGCGTCAGTGTCGAGGGCGACCGCCTTTACGCCACCAACGGCTTGGGCGATGTCGTCGCGCTGAACGTGGCCGATGGCAGCGAGATCTGGCGTGCCAAGCCCGGCGGGCCGCTGCGCGGTGCGCCCGGCGTTGCGCTGGGCAACGTGTTCGTCATCAGCCAGGACAACCAGCTGTTCGCGCTTGGCGCGAATGACGGCAAGACCGTCTGGACCCAGTCGGGCAGCCTTGAGACGCAGGGTGTGTTCGGCGTTGCCGCGCCCGCCGTAGCGCAGGGCACCGTGGTGGCCGGCTATTCGTCGGGCGAACTCAACGCCTATCGTTACGAAAACGGCCGCACGCTGTGGGGCGACAGCCTGTCGCGCACCAGCATGTCGACGTCGGTGTCGGCGCTGGCCGATATTGATGCGGAGCCGGTGATCGATCAGGGCCGCGTCTTTGCGGTCGGGCAGGGCGGCCGCATGGTCAGCCTTGAGATCGTCAGCGGACAGCGGCTGTGGGAACAGAATATCGCCGGCATCTCCACCCCTTGGATCGCGGGCGAGTGGCTGTTCGTCGTCGATAACGAGGGGCGCGTGCTGGCCATGGCGCGCAGCACGGGCCGTGTCCGCTGGATCGGCAATCTGGGCCGTTGGCGCAACGAAAAGAAGAAGAAGGGTGCGGTGGGCTGGGTCGGTCCGGTGCTCGCCGGAAACCGGCTGTGGTCGCTGAGTTCGGAAGGGACGGTCGCCGCGATCAACCCCGCCGACGGCAGCGTGTCCGCGCGGATCGAGACGAAGGGGACGTTCACCCTGTCGCCCGTCGTTGCGAACAACACGCTCTACACGCTCAGCGACGAAGGTGAATTGAGCGCCTATCGCTAAGTTTTCGATGCGTTACAGGATGGTCCCGTTCCCGCCATGACCGGCGGGGGCGGGATTGTCGTTTGTGGCGCCGTTCCGCTAAGTCCGTTTCCTGTTTTGCCCTGTCACGAAAGTCCGTCATGCCGCTTCCCACCGTCGCCATTATCGGGCGCCCCAATGTCGGCAAGTCGACGCTGTTCAACCGCCTGGTCGGCAAGCGGCTGGCGCTGGTGGACGACCAGCCGGGCGTGACGCGCGATCGGCGCGAGGGCGACGCGACGCTGCTCGGCTGCGATTTCCGGGTGATCGACACGGCCGGGTTCGAGGATGAGGATGCGGCCTCCCTGCCCGGGCGCATGCGCCAGCAGACCGAGGCGGCGTTGCGCGAGGCGGATGTTGCGCTGTTCTTGGTCGATGCGCGTCAGGGGCTGACCCCCCTAGACGAGGAAGTGGCCCGATGGCTGCGCGTTGCCGACCTGCCAGTGATCCTCGCCGCTAACAAGGCCGAAGGGCGGCTGGCCGAATCGAGCATCTATGAAGCGATGGCGTTGGGCTTTGACGATCCCATCGCACTGTCCGCTGAACATGGGGAGGGGATGGCCGACCTGTTCGACGCGCTGCGCCCCTTTATCGACCGCCCCGATCTGGAGGCGGAGATCGAGGACCCCGATTCGCCCGACGCACCGCTGAAGCTTGCCATTGTCGGGCGGCCCAATGCGGGCAAGTCGACGCTGGTCAACCGGCTGCTGGGCGAGGATCGCCTGATTACCGGGCCGGAAGCGGGCATCACCCGCGATTCGATTGCGGTCGACTGGGAATGGCAGGGGCGGCGCGTGCGCCTGATCGACACGGCGGGGATGCGCAAGCGCGCCAAGGTGCAGGACAAGCTGGAAAAGCTGTCGGTCGCCGATGCGTTGCGTGCGGTCGATTTTGCCGAAGTCGTCGTCCTGCTGCTCGATGCGACCAAGGGACTGGAAGGACAGGACCTGAAAATCGCCGACAAGGTGATTTCGGAAGGGCGGGCGATCATCATCGTCCTGAACAAATGGGACGTGGCCGAAAACGCATCCTCGCTGTTCAACGGGATCAAGGCGGCGCTTGACGACGGACTGGCACAGGTAAAGGGCGTGCCGCTGCTCACTGTGTCGGCGGTGACGGGCAAGGGGCTGGACACCATGCTGAAGGTCGCGTTCGAGACGCGTGAGGCCTGGAGCCGCCGCGTGTCTACCGGCTCCCTCAACCGCTGGTTCGAACGCGCGATCGAGGCGAATCCGCCACCCGCGCCCGGCGGCAAGCGCATCAAGCCGCGCTACATCACCCAGAACAATACCCGCCCGCCCAGCTTCGTCCTGTTTGGCACGCGCGTCGATCTGCTGCCCGAAAGCTATCGTCGCTATCTGGTCAACGGATTGCGGCGGGAGTTCGATTTCGGCGCGGTGCCAGTACGCCTGCACTTGCGCGCACCGAAGAATCCGTTCGATCCATGAGATCGCTGGACGCGCGGGGCCTTCGCTGTCCGTGGCCGGCGCTGCGGGCCGCGCGGGCATTGCGAGAGGGCGGGGCGGTCGAAATCCTGGCCGACGACCCCGCCGCCGCACGCGAGCTGGCCGCGCTTGCCGCGGTGCAAGGTCTTGAATTTCTGGTAATCGATACGGATCGCTATCGCATCGGCGCGGGCGGTTCGTAACCGCTCCTTTACTGTCCTGCCGCTACGATCGGTCAATCACCCTGAGGGGCGCAGGGCAGGAGATAGGGAATGACGACGTCGGTCGATGACCGATCGCTGGTGAACTGGCCGAGCTATGCTCAGACGCGGGCGGAGCTTGGCGCGAATTTCGCCCGTATCCTCGGTTATTTTCGCGAAGACGGGATGAAGTCGGTCGCTGCGGTCGAAGCCGCGATGCGCGCGCGTTCGGCGGCCGGGCTGGTGGTACCGGCTCACACGCTGAAGGGGGAGGCGCGGCAATTCGGCGCCGAACCGCTGGGGGACCTTGCCGAAGCGATTGAAATGACCGCGCGCGACTGCGTGGAGCAGCATGACGCACCTGATGCGCTGCTGGAACAGGTCGTGGCGCTGCGCCCGCTGTTCAACCGCACGCTGACGGCACTGGAGCGCGAAGCGAACCCGCTGGTTGCGCGCAAACCCGCAGGCGGGTTCGGGCGGCGCGTCGCTCTGTGACGCACCGCCCGGTCGGGCGTTAGAGAACCTCGAACAGGCCGGCGGCGCCCATGCCGCCACCCACGCACATCGTCACCACGACATATTTCGCGCCGCGCCGCTTTCCTTCGATCAGCGCGTGGCCGGTCATGCGCGCGCCCGACATGCCATAGGGGTGCCCGATGGAAATGGCACCGCCATTGACGTTCAGCAGCTCGTCGGGGATGCCCAGCTTGTCGCGGCAATACAGCACCTGCACGGCAAACGCCTCGTTCAGCTCCCACAGGCCGATATCGTCCATCTTCACGCCGAACCGGTCGAGCAGCTTGGGAATGGCATAGACCGGGCCGATGCCCATCTCGTCCGGCTGGGTGCCGGCGACAGCCATGCCGACATAACGGCCAAGCGGCGTCAGTCCGCGCTTTGCCGCGACGCTTTCTTCCATCAGCACGCTGGCCGACGATCCGTCCGACAACTGGCTGGCATTGCCCGCCGTGATAAAGCCGCCGGGGATGACGGGCTGAAGGGCCGCCAGACCTTCTGCACTGGTGTCGGGGCGATTTCCCTCATCCTTGTTCAGCGTGATTTCGCGCTGGGTGACTTCCTTTGTTTCCTTGTTGACCACGTTCATCGTCGCGGTGACGGGGACGATCTCGTCATCGAACTTGCCCGCTGCCTGGGCAGCGGCGGTGCGCTGTTGCGACTGGAGGCCATAGGCGTCCTGCGCCTCCCGGCTGATGCCGTAACGCTTGGCCACCGTTTCGGCGGTCTGCAGCATCGGCATGTACACGTCCTTGTGCATCGCCAGCAATTCGGGATCCGGCGCGATCCGCATCTGGGGCGTCTGGACAAGGCTGATGGATTCGACGCCGCCGGCGACGACCACGTCCATATTGTCGACCATGATCTGCTTCGCGGCGGTGGCAATGGCCATCAGGCCGCTGGCGCATTGGCGATCGACCGACATGCCCGCGACCGTGACGGGCAGTCCGGCGCGCAGACCGACCTGGCGTGCGATATTGCCTGCCTGATGCCCCTGTTGCAGCGCGGCGCCCAGAATGACGTCGTCGACCTCTGCCCCCTCGATACCGGCGCGATGCACGGCAGCCTCGACCGATTTCGCGCCCAGCGTCTGGGCGGGCAGGTTGTTGAACGCGCCGCGATAGGCGCGGCCGATGGGCGTGCGAGCGGTGGAAACGATGACGGCGGAGCGCATGATGATTCCTTTTGCTTTGTTCAGACGAAGAGCTGGCTGAGCCATTCGGCGACGAGGGCGGGCTTTTCCTCGCCCTCGATCTCGACCGTGAATTCGGTTGTCTGCTGCCATTGGCCGGGACGTTTTTCGGTCAGGTCGAGCAGCTTGAAGTGCCCGCGCACGCGAGCGCCCGATCGCACCGGTGTCAGAAAGCGGACGCGGTTGCCGCCATAGTTGACGCCCATCCGCACCCCGTCGATCGCCAATCCCGGCGTCCGTTCGGCCAGCATCGGCATCAGCGAAAGGGTCAGGAAACCATGGGCGATCGTGCCGCCAAATGGCGTCTGTGCGGCGCGATCTTTATCCACATGAATGAACTGATGGTCGCCCGTCGCGTTGGCAAAGGCGTCGATCATGTTCTGATCGACCGTCACCCAGTCGGAAACGAGCGTCGTTCCCACCTGGCTGGCGCGTTCGCTGATGGTGACAGCCATTCCCTCTCCGTGGCGTTTGGCGCATATCGCGCAGCACAATCTAATGGCCACGCGGGGACGCTCGCAAGGCTTTCTTGACCGGAAACACGAAAATGCAGATGGCCCTAACGTCACTCTCCCGCGATGCACTGGCAAAACTGCACCGCGCGAGCGAACCCGATGTTCTAAAAACGCTGATTGAGCGTGCGCGGCTCAGCACTGATTCGCGCGAACGGGTGCTGGATCATGCCGCTGGGCTGATCGCGGACCTGCGCGCGGCGCAGAACCGGGGCTGGGTGAACCAGTTTCTGCAGGAATATCGGCTAAATTCGTCGGAGGGCGTGGCCCTGCTGAGCCTGGCGGAGGCGTTTCTGCGCGTGCCGGACCCTGAGACCGCCGATTTGCTGATCGCCGACAAGCTGGGCGATGCCGATTGGCGTTCGCACACGGGCAAATCCAATTCGGCGCTGGTCAATTCCGCGACATGGGGCCTGGTCGTCGGTCGCGCGCTGGTGGGTGAGGGGGCCAATGGCGCACTCAAGCGACTGCTCAGCCGGGCGGGCGAGCCGTTCGTGCGTCAGGCCGTCGGCGCCGCGATGCGGATGATGGGCGAAGTGTTCGTCATGGGCCGTACCATCGACGAAGCGATGAAGCGGATGCGCAAGCCCGAAAATCGCGGCTTCACTGCCAGCTTCGACATGCTGGGGGAGGCGGCGCGCACCCGTGCCGATGCCGAGCGCTACTTCGAAGCCTATTTCAACGCGATCCGTGCCGTCGGCAGCGATCCGAAATCGGGCCATTCGATCAGCGTCAAGCTGTCGGCACTGCATCCGCGTTACGAAGTCGCCCAGTGGGACCAGTGCGTGCCCGAACTGACCGACATGCTGGCGCAACTGGCATCGGAGGCCGCGTCGCAGGGCATTGCTCTGACCGTCGATGCAGAGGAAAGCGACCGGCTGGAAATGTCGCTCGACATCATCGGCAATGTCGCCCGCCGCCCCGAACTGCGCGGGTGGGACGGTTACGGCATGGCGGTGCAGGCCTATGGCAAGCGCGCGCGCCCGGTCATCCGCTGGGCCGACGATCTGGGCCGGGTGATGAACGTGCGGCTGGTCAAGGGCGCCTATTGGGATACCGAGATCAAGCGCACCCAGGTCGAGGGGCTGGACGATTACCCGCTGTTCACGCGCAAGTCCGCGACCGACGTGTCCTATCTGGCCTGCGCGCGCGACATGCTGGAGGCGGCGCATATCCGTCCCGCCTTTGCCAGCCACAATGCGCTGACCGTTGCCACCATCCTCGAATGGGCGGGCTCGTCGCGCGATTTCGAGTTCCAGCGCCTGCACGGCATGGGCGAGGGTCTGTACGAACGGCTGGTCCGCGAACAGGGCTATCACTGCCGCATCTATGCTCCGGTCGGCGGGCACCGCGACCTGCTGGCCTATCTGGTCCGCCGTCTGCTGGAAAACGGCGCCAATTCCTCCTTCGTCCACCAGCTGGCTGACGAGCATCTGAGCGACGAGGAATTGCTGGCCGATCCTGTTGAAAAGGTGATTGCCGCGGGTGGCGCGCGCCATGCATCGATCCCGCTGCCGATCGACCTGATGGGCGCGTGGAAGAACAGCCGCGGGATCGACCTGGCCGACCGCGCGATCCTGGCCGACACGACCAAGGCGATTGCCGACACGCCGATCGACAATCGCGGCACCGATGCGGTCCACGCCAACCCCCGCCGCGCCAGCGGTCGCGGCAAGCGCGCGATCGAGGCGTGGACGACGTCCGACAATGCGGTGCACGACTCGGTGACGCGCGCGCAGGCCGCGTACCCGCAATGGGACCGCCGCCCTGTGGAAGAGCGCGCCGCGATCATGGAGCGCTATGCCGACCTGCTGGAGGAAAACCGCATCGAATTGATGGCGCTGTGCGTCAAGGAAGCGTTCAAGACGATCCCCGACGCGCTCGGGGAAATCCGCGAGGCGGCCGATTTCTGCCGCTATTATGCGATGCAGGCGCGTGGCCTGTTGCCGCCACGCGTGCTGCCGGGGCCAACCGGGGAGCGCAACGAACTGCGCATGGAAGGGCGCGGCACCTGGGCCACGGTGTCGCCGTGGAACTTCCCGCTGGCGATCTTTACCGGCCAGAATGTCGCTGCGCTGGTGACGGGTAATACCGTCGTGGCAAAGCCCGCGCCGCAGACGCCGATGATCGCGCGCCGCGCCGTCGACCTTGCCTATGAAGCGGGTGTGCCGCGCGACGCGTATATCATGGTGACCGGCGGCGCCGATGTGGGGGCGGAACTGATTTCGGACCGTCGCATCGCGGGCGTCGCCTTCACCGGATCGACTGCCACGGCCAAGCGGATTGCGCACAGCGTGCTGGCCGACGACGAACGCCCGATCATTCCGCTAATCGCGGAAACGGGCGGCGTGAATGCGATGATCGTCGATTCGACCGCGCTGCCCGAACAGGTGGTGATGGACGTGATCACCAGCGCCTTCCGCTCGGCGGGACAGCGTTGTTCGGCGCTGAGGCTGTTGTTGCTGCAGGAAGAGGTCGCGCCGACGATCCTTGAGATGCTGCGCGGTGCCATGGACACGCTGATCGTTGGCGACCCCGCCGATCCGGCGACCGACGTGCCGCCCGTGATCGACCGCGACGCATATGACCGGCTGATGGGCTATCGCGAGACCAAGCGCCCGCGCTGGATCGCGACGGTCGACGTGCCGGAGGACGGGCTGTTCGTGCCGCCGACGCTGATCGGCCTCGATTCGATCGAGGATCTGGACCGCGAATGGTTCGGCCCGCTGCTGCACGTCGCCACGTGGAAGGCAGGCGCGCTGGTCGACACGATCGAGCGGGTGAACGCCAAGCGGTTCGGCCTGACCATGGGGCTGCACAGCCGCATCGCGCGCTCGGCCGAACTGGCGGAGCAACATGCGCGGATCGGCAACCTGTACGTCAATCGTTCGATGATCGGCGCGATTGTCGGCTCTCAACCCTTTGGCGGGGAGGGCATGTCGGGCACCGGGCCGAAGGCGGGCGGGCCGAATTATCTGCCGCGCTTCTGTGCAGAGCGGGCTGTGTCGGTCGATACGACCAGCGCAGGCGGCAATGCGACGCTGCTCAGCCTGGACGAAGGGGGTATCTGATGATGGTGCCGCCGCCCCGGTCGCAAACCGGGGCGGCGGCAACGATCAATGCTGGCCGCGCTGGCCCAGCAGGCGCAGGCGAAGCGCGTTCAGCTTGATGAAGCCCGCCGCGTCGCGCTGGTCATAGGCGCCGGCATCGTCCTCGAACGTCACGACCTTTTCGCTGTACAGCGTGTGCGGCGACTTGCGCCCGACGATATAGGCGCCGCCCTTGTACAGCTTCAGGCGCACGGTGCCGGTCACCTTGTCCTGGCTGTGGTCAATGGCGGCCTGAAGCATCTCGCGTTCAGGCGCGAACCAGAAGCCGTTATAGATCAGCTCGGCATAGCGCGGCATCAGCTCGTCCTTCAGATGCGCGGCGCCGCGATCCAGCGTGATCTGTTCGATCCCGCGATGCGCGGCGGCATAGATGGTGCCGCCCGGCGTCTCGTACATGCCGCGCGACTTCATGCCGACGAAGCGGTTCTCGACCAGGTCGAGGCGGCCGATGCCATGCTTGCGGCCCAGTTCGTTCAGCGCCGCCAGCAGCGTGGCGGGCGACATCGCCTGACCATTCAGCGCAACACCGTCGCCGCGTTCGAAATCGATCTCGATGTATTCAGGCGCGTCGGGCGCATCTTCCGGATTGACGGTGCGCGAATAGACGTAATCGGGCACTTCGTCCCACGGATCCTCAAGCACCTTGCCCTCGGACGAGGTGTGGAGGAGGTTGGCGTCGGTCGAAAACGGGCTTTCGCCGCGCTTGTCCTTGGGCACCGGAATCTGGTGCGCTTCGGCAAAGGCGATTAGGGCGGTGCGGCTGGTCAGGTCCCATTCGCGCCACGGCGCGATCACCTTGATATCGGGATTGAGGGCATAGGCCGACAATTCGAAGCGTACCTGATCGTTACCCTTGCCGGTCGCGCCATGCGCAACGGCGTCGGCGCCGACTTCCTTGGCAATCTCGATCAGCCGCTTGGAAATCAGCGGCCGTGCGATCGAGGTGCCGAGCAGGTACAGCCCCTCGTACAGCGCGTTGGCGCGCATCATCGGGAACACGAAATCGCGGACGAATTCCTCGCGCAGATCGTCGATATAGATATGCTCGGGACGCACACCCATCAGCTCGGCCTTGGCGCGCGCGGGCTCCAGCTCTTCACCCTGACCCAGATCCGCGGTGAAGGTCACGACCTCGCAATTATAGGTCTGTTGAAGCCATTTCAGGATCACGCTGGTGTCGAGGCCACCTGAATAGGCAAGGACAACGCGTTTGATCTGATCGGACATGGGCAGGCTCCAAATGGGGGACGCGGGCGGCCTCTAGGGCGCGGCGCGCGCGGGGGCAAGGCGGCGCATCAACCGCGGCCAGAACAGCCCCAGCGCAATCGCGCGCCAGCCATAGCCCGCCAGCAGCGCAATCCACACGCCCACCTCGCCCCAGGGGCGCAGCGCCAGGTCGGTCAGCACATAGGCGGCGGTGGAGGCCAGCGCCGCATCGCGCAGTGCCCGCCCTTCGGTGGCGCCGATGAACACGCCGTCCAGCAGCCATGCGGGTGTGCCGATCAGCGGCACCAGCGCGACCAGCGGCAACAGGCCGGCGGCAATGGCACGCACCTCCGCACTGGTGGTCAGCAGCGCGACGAACGCCTCTCCACCCGCCGCGATCAGCACGGCGAAGAGGATGGCGGTGCCAAGGCAGAACTCGCCCACCAGCCGCGTCGCGCGCAGCATCGCGGCCCGGTCGCGCGCACCGATTGCCGCGCCCACGCGCGCTTCGGCAGTGAAGCAGAATCCGTCGAGGATAAAGGCGCTGACGGCGACGAACTGCATCAGGACCTGCTGTGCGGCCAGCGTCTCCGCACCCAGCCGTGCACCCGCATTGGTGAACCACCCGAACAAAGTCAGCAGCGCGACGGTGCGGATCATCAGGTCGCGATTGACAGCGAACAGCCGCGCCAGCGCCGCGCGGTCGAACAGGGCTGCCGCCGTTCCCCGCCAGCCCGCGCGTGTGACCCACAGCGCTGCCGCGACCGCAATCCAGTCGGCGCAGGCGGTGCCCAGCCCAACGCCGCGCACGCCCATGTCCAGCTGCCACACGAACAGCATCGTCAGCGCGATGTTCGCGGCGTTCAGGATCAATTGCACCACCAGCGCCGCACGCGTGCGCCCGACGCCGAGCAACCAGCCATTGGCCGCATAAAAGGCAAGCGCGGCGGGCGCGCCCAGCAAGCGCGCCTCGACATAGGTGCGCGTCGCCACGTCCAGCGCGCCGCCGCCCGCCATCAATGCCAGCGCCGCTGGGACCAGCAGCGATTGAAGGATCAGCAACACCGCGCCCAGTAACCCGCCAAGCATCAATCCGCGCCTGAGCAGCGCGGCAATCTCTGCCCCGTCATTCGCGCCCACCGCCTGCGCGGTCAGGCCCGTCATGCCCATCCGCAGAAAGCCGAATGCCCAGAACAGGAAATTGACGATGGTCGACCCCAGCGCCACCGCTGCCAGCGCGGTCGCTTCGCCGGTGCGCCCGATCACCGCCGTATCGACGATGCCGACCAGCGGAATCGAAGCCTGCGCCACCATTATCGGCCAGGCTTGCGACAGGATCGCTCGGCGGGTTGGGGCAGCGGACATGGCCGGCCGCGTTATCGGGCCGCTTATGCCCGGTAAAGCACGACGCGCCGGCGCCGCCGCGACTTACCGGCTGGAGTCAGAGCCGCACATACCGGAAATACCAGACCTCATGCCCCTTGGTGCGTGCCTTGCGCTCATAGCGGGTTTCCGGCCAGTCGGCGGGCCGCGTCAGGAAATCGGCGGCGGTGCGCGCGGTCCATTCAAAGTCGCGGCGCTGGTTCATCACCATCATCGACCAGCGACAATAAGTCGGGTCGTCGGTGCCCAGCCGGAATTCGGCGCCGGGCTTCAGCTTTGCGGCGATCAGGTCCAGCGGGCCGTGATTGACCATGCGCCGCTTGGCGTGGCGCGCCTTGCGCCAGGGATCCGGGTGCAGCAGGTACAGCCGCGACAGGCTGGCGTCGGGTATCCGTTCCAGCACCTCCAGCGCGTCGCCCATGTGCAGGCGCACATTGCCAAGGTTACGGTCGCGGATGTGTGCCAGCGCCCCGACGACGCCGTTCAGGAACGGTTCGCAGCCGATAAAGCCATGATTGGGCAGTGCCGAAGCCTGTCCGGCCAGATGCTCGCCCCCGCCAAAGCCGATCTCGAATTCGATCGGACGGTCGTCGCCGAACAGGTCCGCAGGGTCCAGCGGCCCTTCCGCCGGGACTTCCAGTTTCGGCAACAGGTCCTCGACCAGCGCGGCCTGCCCTGCGCGCAGCTTGTGCCCCTGGCGGCGGCCATAGAGACGACGGATGGTAGCGGGATCGTTCATTGGGCGACGCCTGTGCCGCCCATGCGCGCCGATGTCGAGAGGGGGCTTTCAAACGCGCCCGGACTGCCCACTTTCCGAGCGTTCAATCGAAAGGACTGGTTTCCATGAAGAGCAGCGGCAACACCATTCTGGTCACGGGCGGCGGTTCGGGCATCGGCGCGGCTCTGGCGCAAAGGCTGGCGGCGCGCGGCGACACCGTGATCGTTGCCGGGCGTCGGCGCGAGGCGCTGGAAGAAGCGATTACGGGGCGCGAGCGGATGCACGCAATGACGCTCGACATCGACCACGCGGCCGCGATCGAAGACTTCGCCGCGCGCCTGATCGCAGAGCATCCCGCGCTGAACGCGGTCATCCACAATGCCGGGATCATGAGGTTCGAGACGCTGGATGCGCGTCGCGACCTGTCGGATGCGGAAGCGACGATCGCCACCAACCTGCTGGGGCCGATTCGCCTGACCAATGCGCTGATCGACCATCTGGTGACCAAGGACGATGCGGCGATCGTCACGGTCACGTCGGGCCTCGCCTATGTCCCGCTGGTCGCGACGCCAACCTATTCGGCGACCAAGGCCGCGATCCACAGCTATACCGTCAGCCTGCGTGAGGCGCTGGAAGGCAGGGTCGAGGTGATCGAGATCGCGCCCCCCGCCGTCCGCACCGACCTGACCCCCGGTCAGAAAGATCGGGAAGGCTATATGCCGCTCGACGCATTTGCCGATGAAGTGATGGCGCTGCTGCAAGGCAATCCCACGCCGGCGGAAGTGCTGGTCGAGCGGGTTCGCGCGCTGCGCAATGCAGAGGCGGATGGCGCGTTCGATCAGCGGCTGAAGATGATCAACGATTTCGCGCGCGCCGAGCGGGAGCGCAGCGGCAGCTGACCAGCTTTTCTTTCCGCGGGGATAGCCGACGATCTTTGCGGCGGCGCAGCATCGGGACTATTTGACGGGCATGACCCGCCAACCTCCCGATGCCGCCGCCCGTTCGACCCGCACGGGTTTGATGCAGGCGGCGGGCGCCTATCTGATCTGGGGGCTGCTGCCGCTTTATTTCCTTTTGCTCAAAACGGTCGACGCCGGTGAGATCGTGGCCAACCGCGTCATCTGGTCGCTGGCGTTGCTGTTCGGCATTGTTGCACTGACGCGGCGGGGCGGGCGACTGTGGCTGGCGTTGACCAGTGGGCGGACGTTGCGACTGCTGGCGCTGAGTGCTGCGCTGATTTCGGTCAACTGGCTGGTCTATATCTGGTCGGTGCAGCACGCGCATGTGCTGGAGGCGAGCCTGGGTTATTTCCTGAACCCGCTGGTCAATGTCGTCCTTGGCGTGCTGGTCCTTCGCGAACGGCTGAGCCGCCCGCAAATGGCGGCGGTCGCGCTGGCGGCGCTGGGTGTGCTGGTACTGGCGCTGCAGGCGGGGGAGGGGCTGTGGATCAGCCTGACGTTGGCGATCAGCTTTGGCCTGTACGGACTGGTGCGAAAGGTCGCGCCCGTCGAGTCGATCGAGGGGCTGACGATCGAAACGCTGGTGCTGACGCCCTTTGCCATCGCCTATCTCGTCTGGCTGGACGGGCAGGGAGTGCTGGCATTCGGCGGTGACGTGACGACGACGACGCTGCTGGCGGTGGCGGGGGTCGTGACCGCCATCCCGCTGCTGTTGTTCGCGGCAGGCGCGCGGCGATTGCCCTATTCGGTCATCGGACTGCTGCAATATCTGGCGCCGACCTTGCAGTTCCTTCTGGCGATCACGCTGCTGGGCGAACAAATGACGACAGCGCACGCCATCTGTTTCGCGCTGATCTGGGCAGGGCTGGCGGTGTTCGTGATGGGCAGTATTCGCCGCCCGCGCGTCGCACCCGTTTGAGAAGTCGCGCGCGCTGGTTTAAGGGCGCGCGCCATGACGCTTTACGCACGCTTCACCGCCCATCTCGACCAGATCCTCGACGCGCTGACTGCTGACGGGACGCTGCCCGGCGACATCAACCGCCGCGCCGTCACCGTCGAGCCGCCCCGCGACGCCAGCCATGGCGACCTGGCCACCAACGCCGCCATGGTGCTGGCCAAGCCCGCAGGCACCAATCCGCGCGCGCTGGCCGAATCGATCGCCAAGCGGCTGGAGGCGCTGCCGGAGGTCGCCTCGGTCTCGGTCGCCGGACCTGGCTTCATCAATATGACGCTGACCGACGGGACGTGGCGCGACGAATTGCAGGCGATCCATGCCGCCGGCGATGGCTATGGCCGGTCCGATGCGGGCGCGGGCGTGACGGTGAATGTCGAATATGTCTCCGCCAACCCGACCGGACCGATGCACATGGGGCATTGCCGCGGCGCCGTGGTGGGCGACGCGCTGTCCAGCCTGCTGGAGCATGTCGGGCACAAGGTGGTGCGCGAATATTATGTGAACGATGCGGGTGGGCAGGTCGACGTCCTCGCCCGGTCGGCGCATATCCGTTACCGCGAGGCGTTGGGCGAGGACGTGGGGGCAATCCCCGAAGGGCTGTATCCCGGCGATTACCTTGTGCCGGTGGGGCAGGCGCTGGCCGCCGAATATGGCGACCGTTATGCCACGGCGCCCGACAGCGAGTGGCTGGCCTTGTTTCGCACGCGCGCCGTCGCGGCGATGCTGGAGCTGATCAAGGCCGATCTGGCGCTGTTGGGAATCCATCACGACGTGTTCGCGTCCGAGGCGGAATTGCAGGCGGCCGGCAAGCCCGAAGCGGCTGAGGCGTGGCTGCGCGAACGCGATCTCGTTTACGACGGCGTGCTGGAAGCCCCCAAGGGCGAGACGCCTGAAGATTGGGAGCCGGTCGAGCTGCCGCTGTTCCGCTCGACCCGGTTCGGTGACGATCAAGATCGCCCGATCAAGAAGTCGAACGGCGCTTGGACCTATTTCGGGGCCGATCTCGCCTATCATTTCCAGAAGGCACAGGGCGCGGACCAGTTGATCGACATCTGGGGCGCGGACCATGCCGGGACCGTCAAGCGCATCGTCGCGGCGGTGCAGGCGCTGACCGAGGGTAAGACTCGCTTCGATGTGAAGCTGGTGCAGATGGTCCGCCTGTTACGCGCGGGCGAGCCGGTGAAAATGTCCAAGCGGTCGGGCAATTTCGTCACGCTGGCCGATGTCGTGCGCGAAGTGGGCAAGGACGTGGTTCGCTTCACCATGCTGACGCGCAAGGCCGACGCGCAGATGGATTTCGATTTCGCCAAGGTGGTCGAGGCGTCGAAGGACAATCCCGTTTTCTACGTCCAGTACGCCCATGCACGCGTTCATTCGCTGCGCCGCCGTGCTGGCGAGGCGGGGATCGAACCGACCACCACGCCCGATCTGTCCCGCCTCGACACGGTGGAACTGGCGCTGGTGAAACGCATGGCCCAGTTCCCGCGCATGGTGGAGGGCGCGGCGCAGGCGCGTGAGCCGCACCGTATCGCCTTCTACCTCTATGACCTGGCAGCGGAGTTTCATGCAGCCTGGAACGCGGGCAATGACGACCCGTCGCGCCGCTACGTGATCGCGGGAGATGCGCCGCTGACGCAGGCGCGTCTTTATCTGGCCGACGCGATCGGGCAGATCATCCGTTCGGGCCTGGCCATCATGGGTGTCGAGGCCGTCGAGGAGATGAAATGATGGCGCCTGTCGCCGGCGATCGCGTGCTGACGGATGAAGAGCGGCTCCCCTGGCTGGAAACGGTTGAGGAGACGTTTGTGGAACGCGCGCCGATGGGCCGCGTGGTCGTGATCGTCATTGCCGCGCTTTTGCTCGTCGGTGCGGCGGTCGGGGCACTTTACTGGTTTCAGGACCGTCCCGCGACCGGTGACGGTTCGGGGCAACTGATCGCCGCGCCGCCGGGCGACTACAAGATCAAGCCGGAAGAGCCCGGCGGCATGCAGGTCGCGGGAGAAGGCGACAGCGTGTTCAAGGCCAGCGATGGCGGCGAGATCGCCAATGGCTCGGTCGACCTGTCCGCCATTCCCGAAGCCCCGCTGGCAACCGGTCCCCGGCCGGCGCCAGCCGCGATGTCGACGCCCAAGCCAGCCGCGACCCGCGTTTCCGAAGCCGTGCCGCCGCCATCCGGTCGTCTGGAGGCGGAAAAGCGCAACGTCGCTGTGGCAAAGGCACGGCCTGCCCCCGGCGGCGCGACCGGCGCGTTCGTCCAGATCGGCTCCTTCCCCAGTTCCGCCGCCGCGAACACCGCTTGGAAGCAGCTTTCGGGGCGTTTCAGCTATCTGGCCGCGCTGGGCCAATCGATACAGGTGGCTGAGGTCAATGGCCGCACCGTCCATCGCCTGCGCGTCGGCACCGGCAGCAATGCAGAGGCGCGGCAGGTGTGCGGCAAGCTGAAGGTCGCGGGCGAACCCTGTTTCGTCGTGGCGCAATAAGGCGGGGGCTTTCGCGCCCGCCAAAGCGCGGCTAACCCGGCACCATGCTGCCGGTCATCTATGGCTTGTCGGGCCTGACGCTCACGCCCGACGAGCGTGCCTTTTTCCGTGATGCCGATCCGCTCGGCTATATCCTGTTCGGCCGCAACGTGAGCGACCGCGCGCAGTTGCGGGCGCTGACCGACGATCTGCGGGCCCTGTCCGGGCGCGATGACCTGCCCATCCTGATCGATCAGGAAGGCGGGCCAGTCGCGCGGATGAAGCCGCCGGAATGGCCCGCTTTTCCCGCCGGTCCCGCCTTTGCCGCGCTGTGGAACGTCGCGCCCGCCTCCGCGATCGAAGCGGCGCGCGTCAATGCCCATGCCATCGGCCTGATGCTGAGCGAGGTCGGCATCACCGTCGACTGCCTGCCGCTGCTCGATGTGACGATGGCCGACACGACCCCCGCAATCGCCAGTCGCGCTTATGGCAGCGAGCCGATGCAGGTTGCCGCGATCGGGCGTGCTGTACTGGACGGGTTGCAGGCGGGCGGCGTGGTCGGCGTGGTCAAGCACATGCCTGGCCATGGGCGCGGCCGTGTCGACAGTCATTACGAACTGCCGCGCGTCGCCGCCAATGCGGACGCGCTGGCCATCGACATCGAACCCTTCCGCACACTGTCGCACGCGCCGATGGGCATGACCTGTCACTGCGTGTTCGATGCATGGGACGCAGAGCGCCCCGCGACGCTGTCGCCCACCGTGATCGAGGATGTGATTCGCGGCCAGATCGGCTTTGATGGCCTGTTGATGACCGACGATATCGACATGAAGGCGTTGAGCGGTACTGCCGGGGAGAAGGCGGGGGCCGCGTTGGCGGCAGGGTGCGATGTTGCCCTAGATTGCTGGGCGCGGATGGACGAGATGGTCGAGATCGCCGGCAGGCTGACCCCCGCCGGGGAAAAGGTGATCGCGCGGCTGGATCGGGCCATGGCGATGCGCGTGGCACCGTCGGGGGACATGGCCGAGCTGATTGCCAAGCGCGACGCGTTGCTGGCGCTGGCGACCTGACCATCCCGTTGCGTTGGGCACCCGGCCCGTGCCAATCACGCACATGGCCGATGGCGACGCCGAAACACTGACGATTTCCTTGGAAAGCTGGGAGGGGCCGCTCGACCTGCTCTTGGGTTTGGCGCGAACGCAAAAGGTCGATCTGAAGGCGATTTCGATCTTGCAACTGGTCGAACAATATCTGGCCTTCATCGCCTCTGCCCGCGCGCTCAAGCTTGAGGTCGCGGCCGATTATCTGGTGATGGCGGCGTGGCTGGCCTATCTGAAATCGGCGCTGTTGCTGCCGCGCGATCCCGAAGAAACGCCAAGCCCCGAAGAACTTGCGCTGCGGCTGACGCTGCGGCTGGAGCGGCTGAACGCGATGCGAGAGGCAGGGGCAAGGCTGATGGCGCGCGATCGCATGGGCCGCGACGTGTTCCCGCGCGGTGCGCCCGAGGGGTTGCGGACGATCCGCCATACGCGTTGGGACGCCAATCTCTACGACCTGATCGCCGCCTATGGCCGGGTCAGCGCCCGGTCGCGACCGGTACTGCATGTCGTGCGCCAGCGGCCGGTGATGACGCTCGACACGGCCCTTGCGCGCGTGTCGGCGATGCTGGGCGAAACGCTGGACTGGACCGCGCTGTCGCATTTCCTGCCCGATGGGGGTGAGGCGCTGTGGCGGCGCTCGGCGCTGGCGTCGAGCTTTCTGGCGGCGCTGGAACTGGCGAAGCAGGGCCGGGTGGAACTGGAACAGGCCGGCCCATTCGCGCCGCTTTACCTGCGAGCGCTGGCATGAATCGCCCCGATGAGACGGTCCGTGCGGTCGAAGCGATCCTGTTCGCCGCCACCGCGCCGCTTACGGTTGCGGAAATACGAGCGCATTTGGGCGACAAGGCGGATATTGCCGCTGCGCTGAGGGTGTTGGAGGCGGATTACGCCGGGCGTGGTGTCGCGCTGGTTCGGCGCGGTGATCATTGGCATTTCCAGACGGCGGGCGACCTGGCGCACATCCTGCGCCGCGACCGGGAGGACAGCCGCAAGCTGAGCCGCGCGGGGATCGAGACGCTGGCGATCATCGCCTATCACGAGCCCGTCACCCGCGCCGAGATCGAGGCGATCCGCGGGGTTCAGGTGGCCAAGGGTACGCTCGACGTGTTGATGGAGGCCGGCTGGGTGCGCCCCGCCGGTCGTCGCGAAGTGCCCGGACGACCATTGATGTATGCGACGACGCCGGGCTTCCTTGACCATTTTGGACTGGGCAGCCGACGCGACCTGCCGGGGATCGATGATCTGCGCGCTGCGGGCCTTCTCGATCCGGTCGACCTGGCATTCGAACAGACAGCGGTGGAAAAGGACGACGAGGCAGACTAGATAGGTCGGACCTCGAGGAGATTCGTCATGGGTAGTTTCAGCCTGGTCCATTGGCTGGTGTTCGGCGTCATCGCGATCCTGCTGCTGGGTGGCGGCCGGTTCTCGAACCTGATGGGCGACGTTGCCAAGGGCATCAAGAACTTCAAAAAGGGCATGGCCGAGGAAGAGGCCGAGCCGACGCGCATCGAGGCACAGCGCGCGGCAGAGCCCGCTTACAAGACCGAAGAACAGGTGCGCGAACAGCGCTGACGCGACCGAGCCGGCCACGGGCATCCGCCCGGCGGCCGGTTTTGTTTTCCGATGCACGCGCCAAGGCGGGATTGACGGAGCGAGATGCTCGATTTCAACATGAGCGAGATGATGGTCGTCGCCATCGTCGCGTTGCTCGTCATCGGTCCGAAGGACCTGCCAAAGGCCATGCGCTTCGTCGGCTGTTGGGTCGGCCGCGCGCGTGGCGTCGCCCGCCAGTTCCGGTCCGGCTTTGATTCGATGGTGCGTGAGGCCGAATTGGCCGAAATGGAAAAGAAATGGGCCGAGGAAAATGCCCGCATCATGCGCGAGCATCCGTCCGAGCCCGATCAACCGCCGGTTACGTCGGACCCTGTCGCCTTGCCCGCGCCGGATGAGTCAGGCGACCAGCCGCCCGTAACGGTCGAGCGGCCCGCGATCCACGACGATCCCGCGCCGCCGGCCGACCCGGTCACCGCTGATCCAAAGGCGCAGTCGTGAACGACATCGACGACACCCAGGCCCCGTTGCTCGAACATCTGGTCGAGCTGCGCCGCCGCATGCTGTTGTGCGTGGTGACGGTCTTCGTCGCCTTTGGCGTTTGTTACGGCTTTGCAGAAAATATCTTCGCCTTCCTTGTCCAGCCGCTGCTGGCCGCCGGGCAGGACAAGGTGATCTTCACCCAGCTGTTCGAAGCATTTTTCGTTCGGGTGAAGGTGGCGTTTTTCGCCGCAATGATGATTTCCTTCCCCGTGCTGGCGATCCAGTTGTGGCGGTTCGTGGCGCCGGGGCTTTACCGCACGGAAAAGCGCGCGTTGCTGCCGTTTCTGCTGGCGACGCCGGTGCTGTTCACCATGGGCGCGGCGCTGGCATATTATGTGACGATACCCGTCGCTTTGCATTTTCTGCTGGGATTTGAGGGTAATTTCGGCGGTATCCAGCAAGAGGCACTGCCGTCTGTCGGAAATTACCTGTCGTTCATCATGCAGTTCCTGTTCGCGTTCGGCATTTCGTTCCTGCTGCCGGTGTTGCTGATGCTGCTGGAGCGCGCCGGCATTGTCACGCGCAAGCAACTGATTGGTGCGCGGCGCTATGCCATCGTTGCGGCGTTCGGCATTTCGGCGGTGCTGACCCCGCCCGACATCGGATCGCAGTTCCTGCTCGCGATCCCCATGATCCTGCTCTACGAACTGGCGCTGATTGGCATCTGGTTCACCGAGCGCAAGCGCGCCAAGGAAGCAGAGACGGAAGCAGGCGCGGCGGCCTGATGTAAAAAGGGCCGCGGACCCGTGCTGGATCCGCGGCCCATTTCTCTACCCGTCCGGGTTTAGTCGGCGACGTCTTCGACAGCCGAACCAGCCGACTGGACGTCGCGGCCGACGCCTTCGACCGTGTTGCATGCGCTGACCATCAGCGCACCCGCGAACATTGCCAGACCCAAAAGCTTACGCATCCCAACCTCCATCATAAGAACCTGTCGCTGCAAAATGCGGCGCGCGCGATTTCGTTCCGCGTGCGAAGCAGATGCTTGAAAGCGTTGACGATTTCGAAAAGGTAAAGGCCCGGAAACGTCGCCGGGGGGGTAGGGTCGACGTTTCCGGGCCTTCATGTCATGAACGGCGAGAGCGGGGGGGCAAAAGGTCGCCGTTCGGGAAGCAGAACGTGCGCTCACGGTCACGGTTCCAGCGGCCGACGACTTTTTTCAGCTCGTGCGCATAACAGGCAGCGTGATCTCATATGCGCCGGCGAGGGGATCATGATGCAGCGGCGCCCGCAACTGGCGGGCCAGCCCGGTGACGACCCGCCCATAGCGATTGGCGAGCAACGCTTCCAGCGCCTCGGTCTGGATCAACGAGGCGGAAACGATGCGCAGGCGCCCCGTTCCTGACCCGTCGTCCTGCTCGCGCAATGAGATGCGGACCTGTGTTTCCGGGCTTGCGGTCATCGCCAACTCAAGCAGTTCAGTTACCAGAAACGCGACGGCGACGGCCGTGTCCTGCGACACTGCCATAGGTTCGACGTCAAGCGTCACCGAAAAGCGATGCGCCGGTTCGGGCGCTCCCGCGCGGATGCCCGCAGCGAGTTCGCCAAGAACCGAACGCAGCTCTACCCCACGATTTTCCTCAAGCTCGGCAAAGTGATAGCGGTGCACGACCGCCAGCGCATCGACGCGCCGCTGGATCGATGCATAGGCGGCGGCGGCCTCTGGCGTCGTGGCGCCGCGCGCGTGGAAATTGATCAGGCTGGCAATCACCTGAAGGTTGTTCTTGACGCGATGATGCACCTCACGCGTCAGCTTGGTCTGCCGCAACAGGCCCTCCGCAAGTCCCGCCTCATGCGCGACGACCGTGCGCGTCAGCGTGCGGAACGTGTCGCCCAGCTGGCGGATCTCTTGCGCGGGTACGGCGCCGTAATGGACCGGACCGAGCACGGTACCCGGCGCATAGGCGCTGACACTGGCGCGCAGTCGCCGCAACGGGCGGATCAGCAGTCGGTCTACGACGAACCAGGCGATGCCCGCCGCCAGCAGCCACATCAGGAGCGGCAGCAACGTCGTGACCACCAGCGGCGACGTGATCGGCGCGCCGCGCATCGTCATTTCGACGACGAGGCCCCGAACGCCCAATGGGGTGGCGGCGGTTTCGATGCGGCTGAGGATGCCGATTCCCGGTAGCGTGGCGAGATCCAGTTCGCCGTCGTCGCTGCGCAGCGTAATGCCATGGTCGGGAACGATCCCGCCCGGCCGCGCCATCGCCGCAAGGAATTGGCGGGGGAAATAGGCGGTGGCGACGCTGTCGCCGGTCGGGGTTGCAACCGACAGCGCCAACCCCTCATTCACGATTTGCGACCCGATTGCCTCGTTCCCACCGCGCGGCGGCGGCGCGACGGCTACACCCGATGGGAGGGGCGCGCCGCAAAGCAGACGGCCGTTCGCGTCAATGATAGCGAATTGCGCACCGGCAGCACGTTGCTGAGCAAAGGCGCCAGTCGCGCGGGCACAGGCGGGAGCATCGTTGGGATCGGCGGCCAGTGCGTCCATTGCCAGACGCAGGGCGTTCATGTCGCCGTTCAACTCGACGGTCAGCGCCCGTGCACTTTCGCCCAGCGCCATTCTCAACTGGGTGCGCGCTTCAAGATCGGCGGTTCGGGTCGTTTGCAGGGAGGCAAGCAGCGCGATGAAAGCCAGCGGCAGCAGCGCGCCACCCAAAATCAGGAAAACTCGCGCGCCCGTCGGCAGCCGGGCCAGCCAGCGCTCTCGCAATTGGGGATCGGTGCTGTCGTCGGAACTCGGCAAGCCAGGCGCATCGGAATTAGTCATTGGCAGATAGGCTAGCCCGTTTCGACCTCTGGGGGAATTGCTGTTGCAGCATATGGCGCATCATTGGCGAGGGGGCCTGTCATGCGCCATGGTTCACCGCAATGCGCCCATGGTTCAAATGCGGGAGGAATGTTGCTCCCGCTGAAACATGTCGTGGTCGTTCGAACGATCAGTCGAGCTTTTTTAGCAGTTCCAGAAGCTCATCAGGCACCTGTTCCTGAACGGCTTCGCGATAGACCGCGCGAAGTGCATCACCCACATTCTTTTCCTTATTCTGACCCTGCTTGGCCGGCTTCTTTTCCGAACGCACGATTTCCCCCTGCTCCCCACGATGCCCTGGTCGGATCGCGGGTACGACAAAATCCCGAGGTGCCTGAATCGCACCCCGATTCCCGATGCGCGCTAGCACATGTTCGGAGCGATGAAACCAAAGAGCGCCTCGTTGGTTCCGTGCGTCGAGGCATTTTCGGGGGGAGGGGTCCTTCACCTGTCGCGCCATCGTACTACTATCGGGTTTCGCCGTCCCAAATTTGAACGGGGCGGCCGTGAAGGAGACAAGAACTATCATGTCGCTTGGCCAGCAGCTTGCCCCGCATCTTCCCTTCTTGCGCCGCTATGGCCGCGCACTGACGGGCAGCCAGACCGAGGGTGACCGTTATGTTCGTGCAACGCTGGAAGCGATCGTCGCCGCGCCGGAGGAATTTCCCCGCGACGTTGATCCGCGGCTGGGCCTGTATCGCACCTTCCAGGCTATCTGGGGTTCGACCCAGATCGACGAATTCGGTGGCGAGGATGTCGATCCGTCGAGCGATCAGGAAGCAATCGCGCGCGCCCGTCTGGCCCGCATCGCCCCGCTGTCGCGGCAGGCGCTGCTCCTGACCGCGATGGAGGGCTTTACCGTCGAGGATACGGGCTATCTGATCGACGTCGACACCGCCGAAGTCGATCGCCTGGTTGCCGAGGCGCTGGCCGAGATCGAGCAGCAGACCCGTGCGCGTGTACTGGTGATCGAGGATGAGCCGATCATCGCGATGGATATCGAGACGATCGTGCGCGACCTGGGCCATGAAGTGACCGGCGTTGCCGTGACGCGTGACGAAGCGGTCGCGCTTGCGATGGACGACCGTCCTGGCCTGGTGTTGGCGGACATCCAGCTCGCTGACGACAGCTCGGGTATCGACGCAGTGAAGGACATTCTGGCACAGTTCAACGTGCCGGTGATCTTTATCACCGCGTTCCCCGAACGTCTGCTGACGGGCGAGCGGCCTGAGCCGACCTTCCTGATCACCAAGCCGTTCCAGCGTTCGACCGTCAAGGCGGCGATCAGCCAGGCGCTGTTCTTCGATCAGTCGACGGTTCCGGCCGCGGCCTGAAGTATCGCAGCTTCGTAAAAAAGATACGGAGCCAAAACGAACCTGGGGGGTTTAACCGTCATGGCTGATCCAAACGAGCAAGTGCATCTCGACACCGATCGCGCCCGCGGCGGTTCGACCCCCCATATGACGCGTTACATCCTGCCCATTTCATTGGTGCTGGTAATCGCGATCTTTGCCTATTTGGTATTGGCCTGACGCTGGTCAGCGCCGTACCAGGCGGGTCGGGGGTGGTCATGGGTGCGTCGCTTCCCTATGTTCGCGCCCCGGGCCGCGTATCAAATGGCCCTGCCGAACGGAGCCGCATGTCGCATATTGACGATCAGCAAGCGGACGCGTCCGAAACGGTTGTGCACGAGCATGTCTCGCTGTCCGACCCAGAGTTCAAGGCGCAGCTTACCCAGGTTATTCCGCACCTTCGCGCGTTTGGCCGCTCCCTGTCGGGCAGCCGCGACACCGCGGACGATCTGGTGCAGGAAACCCTGTTGAAGGCATGGGCGGCGCGCAAGCGCTTCCAGGCGGGCACCAACATGCGTGCGTGGACCTTCATCATTCTGCGCAACCTGTATCTCAGCCAGATGCGCCGCGCCCGGTTTAAGGGCGCGTGGGACGATCTGGTTGCCGATCGGCTGCTGGCGGCGCCTGCCAGTCAGGATCGTCATGTCGAATTGACCGACATGCAGCGCGCATTGTTGCACCTGCCACGTCCGCAGCGCGAAGCACTGATCCTCGTTGGCGCCGGTGGCTTTGCCTATGAAGAGGCGGCCGAAATCTGTCAGGTCGCAGTCGGCACGATCAAGAGCCGCGTGGCGCGCGGTCGCGTGGCGCTGGAGAACCTGTTGAGCGAGGGCGATCTGCCCAGCCGTGCGTTGCACGACGCGGGCGACCGCAGCGCGCTCGACACGATCATGGGTGAGGTCGAAGAACTCAGCCGCTCGCGCTAGAAACAACTGAGCCATAACGAAACGGGGGCCTGCGCACATGATGCGCTGGCCCCTTTTCCATATGCTCGACTGGCGCTGCTCTCAGGCGTACCGATCGAGCGCTTGTAGAAGTTTTGCCATATCCTGCGGCACTGCACGTTCACGGCGGTAGGCACCTTGTAGCGCAGAGGACAGGCAATCTGCTGCACCCGGCATCGCAACATGCAGGCTGCGAACTTCTTTGCGGGTATCAGGCGGTGCTTGTGACATATGGTTGTAACGCGGTTACAGGCTGATCGTTGCTTGACAGGGAAAGGAAAGGTCCTTCCACCCTCGCGGGGATGACAGCGACCATAAATCCTGAACGTCTGGCCGACGCGCTGGATCGCGCCCGTGCCGAATCCCCCTTTCTGCGTCTGGCGGCCGAGCGGGAGCCGGCGATTGCCGATGACCTGCAAGGCGCGCTTGCCGATCCACTGACCCACGCCTTTGCCGGGCTGGACGAGCGACCTGTGGCGGAGCGGCTGCGGCTGGCGCGGTGGCGGCTGGCGCTGATGGTCGCCGTCGCCGACCTGTCGGGCGCTTGGCCGCTGGAGAAGGTGGTCGCCACGCTCAGCGATTTTGCCGACCGGGTGCTGCATCAGGCGATCGTAACCGCGATTCGGGAGCGCACGCCCGATGCCGAACCGCGCGGCTTCGTCGCCATCGCGCTGGGCAAGCAGGGTAGCCGTGAGCTGAACTATTCGTCGGACATCGACCCGATCCTGCTGTTCGACCCCGAAACCCTGCCAACCCGCCCGCGTGAGGAGCCGCAAGAGGCCGCGGTTCGTATCGGCAAGCGGGTGGTCGAGGTGCTTCAGGCCCGCGATGGCAATGGTTATGTTTTGCGCGTCGACCTGCGCCTGAGGCCGTCGAGCGAAGTCACGCCGATCGCCCTGCCGGTAGAGGCGGCGATCGGATATTATGAGTCGGCGGCGCTGCCGTGGGAGCGTGCCGCCTTCATCCGCGCGCGCGCCTGTGCTGGCGACGTGCCGTTGGGGGAACGGTTCCTGACCGCCATTCGCCCGTTCGTCTGGCGCCGCAGCCTCGATTTCGGGGCCATCGCCGAAATTCGCGGCATCACCACCCGCATTCGCGATCATCATTCGCGCGGACAGGCGTTCGGTCCCGGCTATGATCTGAAGCGCGGTCGCGGCGGCATTCGAGAAATCGAGTTCTTTGCCCAGATCCATCAGCTGATCCATGGCGGCCGCGACCCGGCATTGCGTGCGCCGGCGACACTTGATGCGCTGGCGGCGCTGGCGGCAGCGGGGCGGATCGACGCGGATGAAGCGGTCGCGCTGGGCGATGCGTATCGCCTGCTGCGCACGCTGGAGCACCGCGTGCAGATGATCGACGACCGGCAGACCCATGCCCTGCCCGACGGGGAGTCGCTGGACCGAGTCGCGCGGCTGCATGGCCTGAGCGACGGCGCGTCGCTGCTCGACCTTGCGCGTCCGCATGTCGAGCGGGTGGGAGCGATTTACGACGCGATCGAACCGGAAAGCAGCGACCGGCTGCCCGACGGTGAGGAGAGCCTGTCGACGCGGCTGGCGGGCGCGGGCTTTGGTGAACCCGAACAGGCAGTCCGGCGAATCGCCGAATGGCGGGCGGGCGCCTATCCTGCGCTCCGCAGCCCGGCGGCGCGGGAGGCGCTGGAAAAAACCTTGCCCGACCTGATCGTGGCACTTGGCGGGGCACCCGATCCCCATGGGGCGATGTTGCGGCTGGACCGCATCCTTGCGCGGCTGCCTAGTGCGATCAATTTCTTCCGCCTGATCGACGCACAGCCGCATCTGGCGCGATTGCTGGCGACGGTCCTCAGCCTTGCGCCGACACTGGCCGACGCGCTGGGACGCCGGGTGGAGATGCTGGACGGCCTGATCGACGCCAGCGCGCTGGAGCCGGTGGGCGACGTGGCTGAACTGGCTGCCGCGATGTGCGCGGGGCGGCTAGATTACGAACAGCGGCTCGACCATGTCCGCCGCGTCGTCGCCGAAACGCGATTTGCACTGGGCGTACAGATCGTCGCGGGCGCGCGCGATCCGCTGGAGGTCGCGGGCGGCTATGCCCGGCTTGCCGAAGCCGCGATCGAAACGCTGGCTGCTGCCACGGTCGCGGAATTTGAACGCGCGCATGGGCGTGTGGCGAACAGCGAATTGCTGATCCTCGCGCTTGGGCGGCTGGGCGGGGGCAAGCTGACCCATGCCAGCGATCTGGATCTCGTCTATCTCTTCACCGGCGACCACAGTGCCGAAAGCGACGGCAAGCGGCCCTTGGGGGCGGTTCATTACTATAACCGCCTGGCGCAACGGGTGACGGCGGCGCTGTCGGTGGCGACGGCATCCGGCCCACTTTATCCGGTTGATACGCGGCTGCGCCCGTCGGGTAATCAGGGGCCGCTGGTGGTCTCGCTCGAAGGGTTTCGGCGCTATCAGCGGGAAAGCGCCTGGACGTGGGAGCATATGGCGCTGACCCGCGCCCGCCCGGTTTTCGGCTCAGACGAAGCACGTCAAAAGGTTCAGGCGATCATTGGCGAGGTGCTGGCCGGTGCCCGTCCCGACCGCGATGTCGCGGCCGACGCGCGAACGATGCGGGATGAGATGCGGACGCACAAGCCCGCGCAAGGGCCGCTGGATGCCAAGCTGCTCGACGGCGGTCTGGTCGATCTGGAATTCGCGGTGCATGTGCGGCAGCTGGTCCATCGCAGCGGCTTCAACCCCGATCTGGCGACGGCGATCGATGCGTTGGCGGCGGCGGGGTTGATCGATGCCGAGTTGCGGGCGGCACATGACATGCTGACGCGGCTGATCGTAACGATGCGGCTGGTCGCGCCCGACGCGCAGGAACCGCCGCCCCCGACCAAGGCCCTGATTGCACAGGCGCTGGATCTGCCGGACTGGGATGCGGTGACCGCCACGCTGGACGCCACCCGCGAACGGGTGTGCGCGGCGTGGATGGCAGCGGCAAAGGAGTGAAGAATGGCACTGAGTGAAGGCGATGCGATTCCCGACGTGACGGTCGCGCTGCCCCATGGCGGCACGCGGCGCCTGTCGGCACAGGGCCGGGCGCTGGTCGTCTATTTCTATCCCAAGGACGACACGTCGGGTTGCACCAATGAAGCGCGCGACTTTTCCGCGGCGATGGCCGATTTCGGCGCGGCCGGTGTCGACGTGCTGGGTATTTCCAAGGATTCGCCCGAGCGCCATGTGAAGTTCGCCGCCAAGCACGAACTGTCGGTGCCGCTGGCCACCGACGCTGACGACAGCGTTTGCGAGGCGTTCGGGGTGTGGGTCGAAAAAAGCATGTACGGCAAGAAATATATGGGGATCGAGCGCGCCACCTTCCTGTTCGGGGCGGATGGCCGGCTGGTCCGCGCATGGCGCAAGGTGAAGGTGCCCGGCCATGTCGCACAGGTGCTGGAGGCGGCGCGCGCGCTGTGAGCCAAAGCATTGCCCAGGCCGCGCGCGTGGTGCTGACCACCGCTGACCCGCGCGCCAAGGTCAAGGCCGCGCGGGCGGCGGCGCGCGCATGGCGGGCGGGACAGCTCGACCACCGGTTCGACGTGGCGATGCCCGACCGGCCCGCACGCCCCGATGCGCCCGAATTGCTGCCGCCCAATCGTCTGCCCAGACGGGGTAAGGGCGGATCGCCGCGTGGTCGCGTGGCGCTGATCCACGCATTGGCGCACATCGAATTTGTCGCGATCGATCTGGCGTTCGACGCGGTGGGGCGCTTTGGTGGCCAATTCCCGCGCGGCTTCGTCGATGATTGGATCGCAGTGGGCGCGGATGAGGCGATGCACTTCGCGCTGGTCGACCGGCGGCTGCGTCAGCTGGACAGTTTCTACGGCGCGATGGCCGCGCATGACGGATTGTGGGACGCTGCGTTCGCGACGCGCCATGACGCGCTGGGGCGGCTGGCGGTGGTGCCGATGGTGTTGGAGGCGCGGGGGCTGGACGTCACGCCGCAGACGATCGAGCGCTTTGCCAACGTGGACGACATTCCCACCGTGCGCATCCTGCAACGCATTCTGACCGACGAAGTGCGCCACGTCCGCGCGGGAACCCGCTGGTACCAATGGGGCTGCGAACAGGATTCGCAGGACCCGGCAAGCCATTGGCAATCCTTGGTCCGGCGGTACTTCCGGGGTGCCGTTAAGCCACCGTTCAACGACTCGGCGCGCGCCTCTGCCGGTCTAACGCGTGATTTCTATGCGCCTCTTGCCCATGCGGATGCAGGCGGACACACCTGCTGACGTCACGGCGCGGGTGGGGCTGCGAACCGGACGGTCAATCAGCGGACGGGCATCCCGCCTGACACCGCGTTCGTGGGTCGCAAGCACATTATGACAGATGTTACGAGCGAGATGAACGGACAGAGCGAACGATCCGATCCATTGTTCCGTACTCGCCAGTTTATTTTCCATGATGGCCGCAAGGCGCGGCGGGTGAAGCTGACGCCGCTGAATCAAGCGATGGCAGCGGGCGTGGCGGCAGTTGCGCTGTCGCTGACAGGCTATGGTGCGGTGCAGGTCGCCGACGCCGGCGCGCCCGACAGCAAGGTCGTGGCGATGCAGGCTGAAGTGGCCCGGATGCGCGCCGATGTCGCTGCAGTCCGCGACGCCGCCAAGGCGCAGGCGCTGCGCGTCGAGAAGCGTCAGGCACTGATCGCCGCCGTCCTGAGCGGAAAGGGTGATCCCGATCAGCTCGCCGCGCTCGCCGACGCACCCGAAGCGCGGGCGCAGGCGGTGGCGCAACAAATTCTCGCGCCGCTTCAGCGGGTCGAGGCGCGCCAGGTCCAATTCGCGATGGCTGCGCAGCAGGCGACCGACGCCCGCATCGCAGCCACCGCGCGTCAGCTGAAGAAGCTGGGTATGAAGCCCGACCGCGTGCTGGCCCGCGCCGGCATGGGCGGCCCCTATCTACCGCTCGACAGCAAGGAAGGCGCCGAAGCCGCAGTCGAGGTTAATGCCGACGCGCAGTTCCGTTCGTTGTTCCAGAGCTGGAAGAAGCTGGACACGCTGGAACAGGCGGTGATTTCGATCCCGTCGCTCCAGCCGGTCGAAAACGTCGCGCTGACGTCCAGCTTTGGCGTTCGTTCGGACCCGTTCCGCGGTACGGCGGCGATGCATGCCGGGGTCGACATTCCGGGCCCCGTCGGCACCCCCGTATATGCAACCGCCGACGGTATCGTTGCGCGCGCGCAGCGGGCAGGGGCCTATGGCAATCTGGTCGAGATCAACCATGGCAAGGGCATCCAGACCCGTTACGGCCACCTAAGCAAGATCGTGATCGGCGACAATGTCCGCGTAAAGCGTGGGCAGCTGATCGGCCTGATGGGTTCGACCGGTCGTTCGACCGGCAGCCATCTCCACTACGAAGTCCGCATCGGCGGCCGCCCGGTGAACCCGCTTCCCTATATGCAGACTGCCGATATTCTGCTAGGCGCGCAGGACAAGGCGCTGCGTCAGCGCGCCGCGGTCGGCGGACCCGCCAACTAAGACCGCCGTTGAGTTTCGTGAGGTAGGGGAGGAGAGGGGTCGTCCATTGTCGGCGACCCCCACTTCCCTTATCTCCACAACATGACCGACACATCCATTGTTCGCGAGATCGCGCTCAGCCCGTCAGCAGCAGCGCGCGTTGCCGCAATTGCCGAGCGTCAGCAAAAGCCCGCCATCCTGCGATTGTCGGTGGAAGGGGGCGGTTGTTCGGGGTTTCAGTACCGATTCGGCTTGGCCGATACGGTTGATGCTGACGATTCGATTGCCGAAACCGATGGCGTGAAGCTGGTGGTCGACTCGATCAGCCTCGACCTGGTGCGCGGCGCGGAGGTCGACTTCGTCGAATCGCTTGGCGGCGCGGCATTTCGTGTGACCAATCCCAACGCGGCGTCGGGCTGCGGTTGCGGCACCAGCTTTGCGGTCTGACGCACCTGTGAAAATTGTCAGCTATAACGTCAACGGGATCAAGGCCCGTCTGCCCCGCCTGCTGGAGTATCTGGACGAGCAGAAGCCCGATATTCTGTGCCTTCAGGAGCTGAAATCCAGCGACGAGACTTTCCCCGAAGCCGACATTCGCGCCGCCGGTTACGGCGCGGTGTGGCATGGGCAAAAGGGGTTCAACGGCGTCGCGATCCTGGCACGCGGGACTGATCCGGTTGAGCGTCGTCGCGGGCTGGACGGCGAGCCGGAGGACGAACATAGCCGCTATGTTGAGGCGGAGGTGGACGGCCTGGTCGTGGCGTCGATCTACCTGCCCAATGGCAACCCGCAGCCGGGACCGAAATTCGATTACAAGCTGCGGTGGATCGAACGATTGTCGACGCACGCACGCGCGTTGCTGGGCGAAGAACGTCCGGTCGTGCTGGCTGGCGACTATAACGTCATTCCCAATGACGATGACGTGTTCTCCGTTCGCGCGATGAGCGACGACGCGTTGATGCAGCCCGAATCGCGGCAGGGTTATCGCCGGTTGCTGGCCCAGGGTTGGACCGATTCGCTGCGGACCCGGTTCCCGGGCGGCGGCGTCTGGACTTTCTGGGATTATCAGGCAGGCGCGTGGCAGCGCGACGCCGGGTTCCGCATCGACCATCTGTTGCTCAGCCCGCTGGCCGCAGACCGGCTGGCGGACGCGGGCGTCGACAAGGAATATCGAGGTCGCGAAAAGGCCAGCGACCATGCGCCGACCTGGGTGCGACTACGCTGAGCGACGCCTGCCGTAGCGTCAGTCAGGGTTGGCGGATTTTGCCAAGCTACGGCGGAAATTGCCGACTACATGTGTAATCGACTGCAGTGGTGCTGGTAAGTCATTGAAACGCGGTCGTACGAAAACTGGCACGCGCAATGCAAATCATCTGGTGTCGCCAGCCCCCGCGGCGACAATGGAGGAGGAGCAATTCATGTCGACCATCAACCGCACCCGCACGGCCATTCTGGTTGCCGCCGCCGCATTCGGTGTTACCGCTACTCAGCCTGCCCTTGCCGCAGAAGACACCAAGCCTGCTGCTGCCCCTGCGGCAGCCGCCGCGGCGCCCTATACCGTCTCCGACAATACGCGCATCTGTGTTCGCGAAACGCTGACCGGTTCGCGCGTGCCGCGCATGATCTGCAACACGATGAAGCGCTGGAAGGATCAGGGCGTCGATCCCTTTGCCGGCCGCCGCTGACCCATCTGCGCCGCTCCGGGGCCGTTCACCCCGGAGCGTGCGCGGTTACAGCGATTTGCCGAAGATGGTGTAGCGCTTGTTGATTCGGCTTTGAATCGCGTCGGCGATGGCGATCATTCCCTGATTGTCGTCCAGGATCCAGCCGATCTCACCGCGCGAAGCCCCGTAGCGCGACACCGCATCGCGGCGGATATATTCGATCATCATGAAGGCCAGTTGGCTGGCCAGCCGCGACGCCTGAAGCCGCTTGACCACGCCCATCAGCGGCACCCGCATCGTTCGCGCCTTTGGCCGACGCAGCCACCACAGCAGCTTCGCCCAGCCGAACGGGAACAGGCGACCGCCCAGCGGCGCAATCGCTTCGTTCAGGTCGGGGAGAGTGATCATGAAGGCGACCGGCTCGCCATCGACCTCCGCAATGCGGATCAGGTCGTTGAAGACGATGGGCTTCAGCTTCTTGCCCACATCGTCGATCTCCGGCTGGGTCAGCGGCACGAACCCCCAGTTATCGCCCCATGCATCGTTCAGGATGGACAGGATGATTGCGGCTTCCTCTTCGAAGCGCGATTTGTCGACCTTACGGATGTTGATGCGGGCATTGCGCTCACCGGCGGCGACGATGCGCTGGACGATGGGCGGGAACTCTTGTGTGATGTCCAGGTCATAGGTGACCAGTTCCTTGGCGGGACTATAGCCCGCCGCCTCAATCCACGCGCGATATTCGGGGCGGTTATGCCCCATCATCACGGTCGGCGGATGATCGAACCCTTCCGTCAGCAGCCCCGGTTGTTCCCAGATCGAAAGGCTGATCGGGCCGAGCGCGCGCGTCAGCCCCTTGTTGCGCAGCCAGGTCTCGGCCGTGGCGATCAGCGCGGCGGCGGTTTCGGCGTCCTCGGCCTCGAACAGGCCCCACTGTCCGCAGCCCGGCCCAAAGCCGCGATCGGCGGGCATGGTCAGTGCCAGCGTGTCGACATGCGCCGAAATGCGCCCGACGGCCCGGCCGTCGCGTTCGGCCAGGAACAACTGCGCCTCGGCATGGCTGAACCAGCCGTTCCGCTTGGGGTCGATGGTTTCGGCCACTTCGCTGCGCAACGGCGGCACCCAATTCGGGTCGTCGGCATTCAGACGATAGGCGAGGTCGATGAACGTGCGGGTGTCGGCCTGAGTGGCGACGGGGCGGACCTGTATCATGCCGCTTGCGTTCCGCGTGCGTGGCGCGCTGTCAAGCGATTGCGCGCCCACATACTGCCACTATCTCATGCCAATGACTGCGCCCATGAACATGATGACCGTGAATCAGATCGACGCCGCCGGTGTGGCGTCGAAGCGGATGACGGCCCCGGTTCGCGACCGGTTGGCCGAGGACAAGGCGATGCTGCGAAGCGCCGCCGAGTTGACGCGCGACCTGTTGAAGCCGCGGCCCGCGGTTTACTGGACCGACCTGATCGCATCGTGCGTCGTCGGTTATGGCGCGTTGTTCGCGTCGATGACGCTGGCGGCGAGCGGCTGGGCTGTCGTGGGGTTCGTGGTGGCGGTGTTGGCGCTGTACCGTGCGGCCAGCTTCATCCACGAAGTCAGCCATATGAAGCATTCGGCGCTGCCCGGCTTCCGGCTGGGCTGGAATGTGCTGGTCGGCGTGCCGCTGATGGCGCCGTCCTTCATGTATGAGGGGGTGCATAACCTGCATCACCAGCGCACGCGTTACGGCACGGTCGAGGACCCTGAATATCTGCCGCTGGCGCATATGAAGCCGTGGAGCGTGCCGCTATTCGTGCTGGTGGCGGCGCTGGGGCCGATCGGGTTTCTGATCCGGTTCGGCATCCTGACCCCGCTCAGCCTGTTCAGCCCGGCGTTGCGCCGCGAAGTGGAAGCGCGCTTCTCGGCGCTGGCAATCAACCCCGATTTCCGCCGCCGCCCCGCCGAGGGAGAGGCGCGCAAGCTGTGGTGGCGATATGAAATCGCCGCCAGCGCCTGGGCCATCGGCATCGTCGCGGCGACGGTCGCCGGGATCGTCCCGATCAACGCGTTCCTGATCTACCTTGCCGCGATTTCGCTGCTGATGGTGGTGAATCAGGTCCGCACGCTGGTCGCCCATCTGTGGGAGAATGAGGGAGAGGTCATGTCGGTGACCGCGCAGTATCTGGATTCGGTCAACGTGCCGCCGCCGGGTATGCTGCCCTTCCTGTGGGCGCCGGTGGGCCTGCGTTACCACGCGCTGCACCACCTGTTGCCGGGTCTGCCCTATCACTCGCTCGGCGAGGCGCATCGCCGCCTGTCGCGGGCGCTGGAGCCGCAATCGCCCTTCCACGCCGCCAATCATCGCGGGCTGCCGGGCCTGCTGCTCCGGCTGGTGCGCGGCACGTTCGGTCTTCGGTAATGATTTGAACAGCCGTTCCGGTCGCTGACCGGGGCGGCTTATTCCTCCGTCCGGATCAGCACGGCTTCGCCGATCAGGAAGAACAGCAGGAACGGCGCCCATGCCGCCAAAAAGGGCGGATAGGCACCCAAATTGCCCATCGCCAGCGCGAAATTGTCCGCGACGAAATAGGCGAAGCCCAACCCCATTCCGATCACCGCGCGCACGAACAGCTTGCCAGACCGCGCCACGCCGAACGCGGCCACCGCGCCCAGCAGCGGCATCAGGATCGACGAGAGCGGCCCCGACAGCTTGTGCCACAACGCGCCCTCCAGCGCCTTGGTCGGGCGGCCCGCAGCCTCCAGTTCGTCGATGGCGGTGGCCAGCGCCGTAAAGGACAGGCCATCGGCATCGACACTCGCCAATGTGAACTGATCGGGGCTGATGCCGTCGCCGACATGCGCGGTGCCCAGATTGTCCAGCCGACCCGCCGTCACGTCAAAGCGCTTTGCCCCCTCGACCCGCCAGCCCTGTCCCTCACGCTGGCCCGATGTCGCCGTCAGGACCGAGCGCAACGTGCCGCCGTCGCGGACATACAGGGTGATCCCGCCCAGCCGCGCCGCATCGCCGCGCCCCTGGACCTGGCGCACATTCATCAGGTTGTTACCCTCACGCACCCAGACATTGGCGCGTTCGCCCCGGTCGATGGGGAGGGGCCCGTAATCAACCCGCTGCCACTGGTCGAGCGTCGCGGTCGCGCGCGCCACGACTCGTTCGTTAAAGGCAAAGCTGACAGCCGCCACGCCCAGCGCGGTGACGATCAGCGGCGCCAGCACCTGATGCGCCGAAAGTCCGGCGCCCTTCATCGAGACGACTTCGCTGTTCTGGTTCAGTGTCGTCAGCGTGATGATCGTGCCCAGCAGCACCGAAAAGGGCAGGAACCGCGCGATGATCTCTGGCGTGCGCAGGCTAACATATCGCCACACCTCAGACTGGCCATTGCCCTCATAGGCAAGGATGCGGCCGCTTTCCGACAACAGGTCCAGCGCCTGCAACACCAGCACCAGCGCCGCCAGAATGGCGAAGGTGCGCAGCAGGAACATCTTTCCCATGTAAAAGGCGACGGTGCGGGAAGGGAAAAAGGACGGACCCATGCTCATGCCCTGCGCCGCCGTCCGGGCAGGCGGCGCGCGATCATCGCCACCAGCTTTCCGGCCCAGCGCTCCAATGCCCCGATCGGCTGGCCGCCGGGAACGAATGCAATCTGGTAATACATCCACAGGATCAGCGCGGCGAAGATCGCGAACGGCACCCACAGGGCGATCAGCGGGTCGATCCGGCCCAGGCCGCCGACTGCTTCGCCATATTCATTGACCTTGTGATAGGTCACGATCATCACGATCGACAGGAACACGCCCAGCGCCGACGACGACCGTTTTGGAGGTACGCCAAGGGCCAGTGCCAGCAACGGCAACAGGAACATCGTCGCCACTTCGACCATGCGGAAATGGAATGCCGCGCGGCTGGTGTCGCGCACCTCCTCCGGCACGCCCGGATCGTGGCCCAGCACCACCAGTTCGGGGAGCGTGCGTTCCAGATTGCGGTCGCCGCGCGCACGAAACTGTCCAAACTCCGGCAGGGGAATGGGTAGGTCGTGGCTGGTAAAGGTCAGCACGCGTGGCTGGACATAATCCGGCGAGTTATGGACGAGTGCGCCGCGGGTCAGGCGAAAGATGATCGTGTTCGGATCGTCGGTACGAAAGAACTGGCCCTTTTCCGCCGTCGCCGCGTACCAGCTGCCGTCCTTAGAACGGAAATTGACGAAGATGCCCGACAGATCGGCGCCATTGTCGCGGCTTTCCTCGATCCGCATCGTCATGTCGTCGCCGAAGCTGGTGAACTCCCCCACCTTGATCGAGGCGCCCAGTGCGCCCGAACGCAGCTCGAACCGCAGTTCCTCATACGCATATCGCGCCGTCGGCTGGACAAAGCCGACGATCGCTAGGTTCAGCGCCGCGAGGATGATGGTATAGATATATGGGACGCGCAGCAGCCGCGAGTAGCTCATGCCCACGCCGCGCAGCACGTCCAGCTCGCTGGAGGACGCCAGTTTGCGGAACGCCAGCAAAATGCCCAGCATCAGGCCGATGGGGATACCCAGGCCCAGATATTCGGGCAGCAGGTTCGCGAGCATTTTCCACACGACATTCACCGGACCGCCTTCGGTCGCGACGAAATCGAACAGGCGCAGCATCCGATCCAGCACCAGCAGCATCGCCGCGATGACCAAAGTCGAAAACAGCGGCACCGCGATCAGGCGAGCCATGTAACGGTCGATCGAGGCCATGAGAGGGGGTCGGGTGCCTTTGCGGTTCGCGCCTTCGGACGGGCCTTTCTGCGTCTATACGCACGCCCGGCGCCGCTTGTCAGCCCCCGGCGGCGTCCGCCACTGCCGCTTCCAGCGCGGCGAGGGTGAAGGGCTTGCGCAGAACATGCTCGCCGCCGAGCGCACCCTCGTCCAGATCGCTGGCAAAGCCGGTGACGAACAGCGCCTTCAACGCAGGCCGCTCCGCCCGCAACGCTGCTACCACTTCGGGGCCGGTGCGACCCGGCATCACCACGTCGGACAGAACCAGATCGACAGACGCCATGTCGCGCAGCGCGGCATTGGCGGCCAGCGGATCGGCGCAGGGCACCGGCCGGTGGCCCAGCTCACCCAGGGCGGCAACGGTGGTTTTCAGGACGCGGGGGTCGTCCTCCACCACTAGAATGTCGAGCCCTCGTGCGCCAGAGACGATCGTGCAGCCCTCGTCTGTCGCGATTTGGGCCGGCGGGGCGGCGACGTGGCGGGGCAGGTAGAGCGTGACCGTCGTGCCGCGTCCAGGCGCGGAGGCGATCGTGATGTCCCCGCCCATCTGCCGAACCGAGCCGAAGACCTGACTGAGGCCAAGGCCGGTGCCCTTTCCGACCGGCTTCGTCGTGAAAAAGGGCTCGAACACGCGCGCCTGAACCTCAGGGGTCATGCCGTGGCCGCTGTCTGTGACCGAAATGGCAACGTGATCGCCGCCGGTGCAGGCGCCGACCTGTTCCGGTTCAAGTGTGATCGTGGCCGTCGTGATGGTCAGCGTGCCCCGGCCGTCCATTGCGTCACGTGCGTTCACCGCGAGATTGAGCAGTGCGTTTTCGAGCTGGTGGCGGTCGGCCCAGATCGCCCAGTCCCCATGTTCGCGGCGCGTTTCGATCCGCACCGCATCGCCCAGTGTGCGGTCGAGCAACGGCGCCATGCCCGCGACCAGAGCGCCGGGGTCGAGCGGCTCCGGCGCCAGCGCCTCCTCGCGCGCAAAGGCCAGCAATTGCCGCGTCAGCGCCGCCGCGCGATTGGCGCCCTCGGTCGCCAGATCCAGATGGCGGACCGTCTGGGCATTGTCGCCCGCATGGCGCCGCGCCAGCTCGACGCTGCCCAGAACCACGGCCAGCATATTGTTGAAATCATGGGCGATGCCGCCGGTCAGCTGGCCGATCGCTTCCATCTTTTGCGCCTGTGCCAGCCGTGCTTCGGCGGCGGCGCGCTCGCCCTGCTCGGCGATCAGGCTGGCGGTGGCGGTCACGACGGCGGCTTCAAGCTCGATGGCGCGTGCGCGTTCGTCGGCGGCTTCCGCATCGGCGGCCTTGCGCGCCCTGATCGCCTGAACCAGGCTCCAGCCAAAGAACAGGCCAACAGCCAGCAGCGCCAAACCGGCCACCAGCAGAGCGCCGGCCAGCCGGTTGGTGCGGACCACTGTCGCATCCATTTCGACCGAGCGGGTGTCCAGCAGCGCGCGTTCGCCCGCGGTCAGCTCCTCCATCAACGTCTCTATGCGGGCCAGTGCGGCGCTGTCGCGCGCGTCGTAATAGGCGGACAGCGACTGGTTATGGCGGGCATAGTTGCTGAACAGCGCGATGCGCGACAATTCGTCGCTACGCTCGGCATAGGCGCGCCGCAGCGCCTCGACGCGGCGGCGCTGCGGCGGATTGTCGATGACCAGATGCCGCAGCATCGCGATCTGACGGTTGGCGCGGGCCCAATCGCGTTCGTACCGTACGCCCAGCAGCTTGTCGCCGCTGATGACGAAACGCCCCAGCGCCGCCTCTGCCCGGGCAAGGCTTTCACCGACCGATCGGGTGAGGACCATCACCTCGAAACTGTGCGACCGCCGTTCGATTGCCCGATCGCGCGCGACGTTCGAACCGTTGACGGTACGCACCAGTCCGAACGCGACACCAAGGCCGAGCACCAGCACCAGTGCCAGCACCCAGCCACGCCAATCATCCTTTAACCAGCGAGGTATCCCCACCCTCACTACGCCCAGCCCCCCGGTCGAGCGATCAGTCGATGACGCCAACCGCGCGGCCGGCGGTCGCGAACATCTGTGTAATCGCCTCGATCTGTTCGGGGCGATGTTCGGCGCACAGCGAGCAGCGCAGCAGGAACGTCCCCGCCGGCGTCGCGGGCGGGCGCGCCATGTTGACGTACAGGCCCGCCTCCAGCAGCGCCTGCCACATCACCACCGCCTGCTGCTGATCGGTCAGGATGACGGCGATGATCGCGCTGTCTGCCTGTTCGGTACCCAGTTGGAAGCCGAGCGCCTTAAGATTGGCGTGCAGTGTGCGCGCGTTCGACCACAGCCGGGCGCGCTTTTCGGTGGCGGTCATCAGCTTGGTGATCGACGTCGCGGCCGTGGCCACGACGCTGGGCGGCAGCGACGCAGTGAAGATATAGGGGCGGCAGGCCAGCCGCATCACTTCGAACTTGGGGTGGTTCGACACGCAGAAACCACCGACCGTACCGACCGATTTCGAAAAGGTGCCGATCACGAAGTCGATGTCGCGGCCCAGCTCAAGGCCCTGTTCCTCATATACGCCGCGACCATGTTCGCCGAAGAACCCCATCGAATGGGCCTCGTCCGACAGCGTCATTGCGCCATGCTTGCGCGCGACGGCGACCATCTCCTTGAGCGGCGCGATGTCGCCGAGCATGGAATAGACGCCCTCCAGCACCACCAGCTTGCCGGCGTCGGTGGGCAGGCGGCCCAGCCGCTTGTCCAGGTCCTCCACCGAATTGTGGCGGAAACGCACGATTTCGGCATTGCCCAGCGCGCAGCCGTCGTAGATCGACGCATGGCTGTCGGCGTCGAGGATGATGTAGTCGCCCTTGCCCGCAATGGTCGAGATGATGCCCAGATTGGCCTGATAACCGGTCGAGAACACCATCGCGTGATCGGCGCCGTAGAATGCGCGCAGGGCGTCCTCCGCCGCGATATGGTCGCGGAAGGTGCCGTTCAGCATCCGGCTGCCATTGGTGCCCGAACCGAACTGGTCCAGCGCCGCCTTGCCCGCCGCAATGACATCGGCATCAAAGGTCATGCCCATATAGTTATAGGTGCCGAGCAGGATCGTGTCCTTGCCGCGAATCACCGCTTCGGTGGGCGATTTCACTTCGTCCATCACGATGGCGAACGGATCGCGCACGCCGGTCGCGAGCAGCGCCTCGCGCTCCGCGATCAGCGCGTCGAATTTGGAGAACAGGTCGCGCGCGGGCGCCGCTTCGGGCGCGTCGGCGGGCAGGGGGTGCGCGGTGGCTGCGGCTTCGGTCATGGCGTCCTCAGTCGGCCTTCAGCTTCTGCACCGCATCGACCAGCTGACCGATATTTTCGATTTCGGCCTGCATGTTCATGGTGATCAGGATGTCGAATTCATCCTCGATCGCGGCGACGAAATCCATGACGGTCAGGCTGTCCCATTCCAGATCGCCGGCAAAGGTCGTCGCTTCGGTCAGGGCCACGCCCTTTTTGTTGAAGGGTTCGATCTGCTTCGCGACGGTATCGAAAACGGCCTGGCGGTCGGACATGGAACGGTCTTTCAAAGGGTCGATGGAGCCGCATGTGACAGGGCAATGCGGCGGCTTTTCGGCGGGCTTATAGCAGGCCCTCGGCGCGATACCACTCAGCGGTGGCGGCAAGCCCGGCTTCGGTCGCGATCTGCGGCCGCCACAGGGCGGGCGGAGGGCGCCGGTCGGCACGGACCACCCAGTCGGGATGGCTGAAATAAGCGGCGCGGTCGGGCGTCAGCTTGGCCCGGTCCCCCTGCACAGCGCGCGCGACACGCGCTGACAGTGCCAACAGCGCGCCTGGGGTCGAAATCGGCACGACGCGCCGCCCAACCGCCCGGCCCAGCGCATGAGCAAATTCGACATGCGACCAGCCGAGCGGCGTTTCGTCGTCGGCCTCGTAAACGGCGCGCCCGTTGGTGCCGGCCAACGCGAGCAGCAATTCGGCCAGATCGTCGGCATGCAGCGTCGAGAAGCGCCCCGGCGGCGGCAGCGGCACCACGCCGCGCCGCGCCAGCCGGAAGATCTCGAGCATCTCATGGTCGCCGGGACCGTAAATGGCGGGCGGGCGCACGATCGCCCAGTCGCGGTCGCTGGACTGGACGGCGGCGTCGCCCTCCGCCTTGGACCAGCCATAGTCCGACAGCTGGGGTTCGCGCGCCGACAGCGACGAGACATGGACGAAACGCGTAACGTCGGCGTCGCGTGCGGCGGCCAGCGTGGCGCGGGTGCCACCGACATTGCCCGCCACGAACCCGGCGCGGTCGCGCGCATTCACTACGCCCGCTATATGGATCACCGCATCGGCACCGCGCGCCAGTTCGGCCAGTGCGTCCGGCGTGTCGAGCGCCCCGCGCACCCATGTCACGCCCGTGCGATCCGGCTGGTCGCGGCGCGTCAGGGCGCGAACACTGTGCCCCTTCGCCAAGGCGCGATCGATCAGCCGCTTCCCGACAAAGCCGGTGCCCCCGGTGACTGCCAGCACGCTCATAGCAGCGCCATGTGGTTACGGTGGACCAGTGCCGATCGCGGGGCATAGCCCAGCAACGTCGCCTGCTCCTCGCTGCGTTTGCCGACGACCAGCGCGGCATCGGCGTCGCCATATTCGGCCAGCCCGCGTGCGATCTGTCGCCCGTCGGGGCCAACCAGTACGACCAGGTCGCCGCGCGCAAACCGACCGTCGACTCGCGTTGCACCGGCGGCCAACAGGCTGCCGCCCGCCCGCAATGCTTCGATCGCGCCGATATCGACGTGGATGGTGCCGCGTGCGGTCAGGCCGCCGCGAAGCCACGCCTTGCGCGCGGGCGCGGCGTTCGATGCGACGAACAGCGTGCCGCGACCTGTTTCGGAAAAGCGAGCCAGCGCGTGCATCGGATGGCCGCTGGCAATCGCCAGATGCGCCCCCGCCACGACCGCGATTCGCGCCGCTTCGACCTTGGCGACCATGCCGCCCGATCCCATGCCCGATGCCGAATGGCGGTCGGCCATATGCTCAACCGCCGCGACATGATCGACGCGCGGGATCAGCGTGGCGTGGGGGTCGGTCGACGGATTGGCGGTATAAAGCCCGTCGACGTCGGACAACAGCACGACACCCTGCGCCATTGCCGCGCCGCCGACGCGCGCGGCCAACCGGTCATTGTCGCCGAAGCGAATCTCCTCGGTCGCGACCGAATCGTTTTCGTTGATGATCGGCACGACACCCAGCTTGAGCAGCCGGTCCAGTGTCGCCGCGGCGTTCAGATAACGGCGACGATCCTCAAGATCGTCCAGCGTCAACAGCATCTGCGCGGCGGTCAGGCCATGGTCGTGCAACAGCGTGGCCCAGGTGCCCGCCAGCGCGATCTGTCCAGTCGCGGCGGCCGCCTGAGCATCCTCAAGGCTGGCGCGCCCGCCCTTGGCAAGGCCCAGCCGCCGCGCGCCCAGCGCGATCGCGCCCGACGAGACGACGGCGATCTGTTGCCCCGCCTTTGCCCGCGCGGCGATATCACTGACCAGACTGGCCAGCCATTCGCGGCGAATCTGTCCCGCCGGATCGACCAGCAGCGCCGATCCGACCTTTACGATCAGCCGAGGGCAGGCAGCAGGGTCGAAGGGGGCGGCCGCCCCGTCTGGGGTCAGACCGGCGACCATGCCTTTTCTTCCCCATCGGCGTCGTCGCCGCTTTCATCATCCTCGCGCATTTCGGCATAGGTGGTGACTTCGGCGGGGCCGATCGCTTCGATCAGCCGGTCCAGTACCGATTCCACCCCGATTCCCGTCGCGCCCGACATTGGCAGCACCAGCGCGCCGCCCGACGCTTCTTCCAGTTCGGCGGAGATGGCTGCGATCAGTTCGTCGTCCAGCAGGTCGCACTTGTTGAGTGCGATGACTTCGGGCTTGTCGGTCAGGCCCGATCCATATGCCTCGATCTCGTCGCGGACGATGCGATAGGCTTCACCCACATCCTCGCCATTTGCGTCGATCAGGTGCAGCAGCACGCGGCAGCGTTCGACATGGCCAAGGAAGCGATCACCGATCCCCGCACCGTCGGCTGCCCCCTCGATCAGGCCGGGGATGTCGGCCAGAACGAACTCGCGGCCCTTGTGTCGTACCACGCCCAATTGGGGGCGGGTGGTGGTGAAGGCGTAATCGCCGACCTTCGCCGACGCATTGGTGACGGTGTTCAAAAAGGTCGACTTGCCTGCATTGGGCAGGCCCAGAAGGCCAGCATCCGCCAGCAGCTTCAACCGCAGCCAGACCCATGCCTCTTCACCCGGCCATCCGGTGCCGTGCTGGCGCGGGGCGCGGTTGGTCGACGTCTTGTAGCTGGCATTGCCGCGCCCGCCATCGCCGCCGCGCAGGAACACCACGCGCTGGCCGACATGCGTCAGGTCGAGCAGGACGGTCCGTTCATCGTCATCGGCCAGTACCTGTGTACCGACCGGCACCTTGATTACCAGATCGTCGCCGCCGCCGCCCGTGCGGTTCGAACCCGCACCGCCCTTGCCGCGCTGGGCGCGGAAATGCTGGGTATAGCGAAAGTCGATCAGCGTGTTCAGGCCAGCGACTGCTTCGAAAATGACGTCGCCGCCCTTGCCGCCGTCACCGCCGTCGGGCCCGCCATATTCGACGAATTTTTCACGCCGAAAACTGACGGCGCCACCGCCGCCATGCCCCGAACGGACATAGATCTTGGCCTGGTCTAGAAAATGCATCGCAGCGCCCTAGCGCAAAGGGGGCGGGGCGTCACCCCGCTTGCGGTTTGATGGGTTAAGGCCCATATGCGGATGGCTACAGTCGCAAATCGACGGTTCTTGGCTTTGCGGCTCGTTCCTTCTTTCCCTGCACCGCGGCAAGAATGCCCTGTGTTCATCGCGGGGCGCCAAGAAGGAAAATACCATGAGCACGACCGGAACCGTCAAGTTTTTCAACGCCGACAAGGGCTATGGCTTCATCGCCCCCGACAATGGCGGCACCGACGCCTTTGTCCACATCAGCGCTGTCGAGCGTTCGGGCATGGCGACCCTCCAGCAGGATCAGCGCGTGGCGTATGAGCTGGAGCAGGACCGCCGCGGCAAGATGGCGGCGGTGAATCTGCGCGCTGCCGACTGACGTTCAGGGCGCGGCGGCCATCCCGGTCGCCGCGCTACCCGTTACGGAAAAGGAAGCGCACATGGCCAATAATGCCACTTTCTATCGCGATCGCGCCGAGTTCGAGCGACAGAACGCTACCGCTTCCACGCTTGAGAATGTTCGGGAACGCTGCGAACGCGCAGCCGCTTCCTGGGACGCCATGGCCGTTCGGGCCGAGCGCGTCGAGCGCGACCGCATGAACGCGCGCAAGGAATCGCCGTCGCAGGTCTGATCCTATCCCTGTGATCTGACCAGCGCTTCCAGTGCCAGTCGCCGGGTCGTGTCGCGCGGCAGCCCCAGCGCCCGCGTCATCGATCCGCCAAGCAGCGCATCGCCCAGCGCCATCAGCACCAGTTGCAGCGTATCGGCATGGATCGGCTTGTCGGGCCGGGCCGATGCACTCAAATCGTCGACCAGCCGATGGATCGCCTCCAGAATCGGGTCCAGCGCGTCTTCGTTGCCGGTCAGGATCATCCAGCTGGCCAGCGCGCCTGCGCCTTCGGTATCGAACGCGTCGAAGGTCAGGTCGACCACCTCCCGCGGCTCCTGCCCGCCGATTCGCGCGCGAATGGCCGCTTCTCCGATTTTCGCGGTGATCGTGTCCGCCATCATCCCGGCCAGCGCCTTTTGCAGGCCCGATGCCGATCCGAAATGATGCAGCAGATTGGCGTGAGTGCGGCCGATTCGCGTCGCCACCGCCTTAAGCGTCACAGCCTGTGGTCCCGCTTCGATCAACAGATCGCGGGCGGCGATCAACGCGGTTTCGCGAGATGCTTCGGGTGACAGGCGGCGGCGGACGGCTATTGACATGGGTGTAAGTAAAATCCAGATTTCTTCCATTAGGAGGATTTGGATGGCGAAGGCAAAGACTCCCGCCGATTTGACGATTACGCCGCGCGACCTGCGTTTCGGGCGGAAGGATGCGCCAGAGCGGTGGTGGCTGAACGGCGACCCGATCGCTACGGCATTTTACAACGCCCTGTCGGTTACTTTCCCCAAGGGAGAGGCGTTTTTCATCGACAGCGTTCGTCAGTTCCGCGACGGCAGCCCGCCACGCCTGGCTGCCGAGATTCAAGCGTTCACCAAGCAGGAAGTCATCCACACCCGCGAACATGTCGCGTTCAACCGGCATGTCACTCGACAGGGTTATGACGTGTCGCGACTGGAACAGCGGGTCGAGGATGAAATCGCGCTGACGCGTGACAGGCCGCCGATCGGTGCTTTGGCCGCGACCATGTGCCTCGAGCATTTCACCGCTATCCTGGCGCACGAGCTCGTCGCCGATTCGCGCCATTTGTCAGGCGGCGACGCGGAGGCGGCGGCTTTGTGGCGGTGGCACGCGATCGAGGAGATCGAGCATAAGGGCGTCGCTTACGACACATGGCTGCACGCCACGCGCGACTGGCCGCGCTTTCGCCGCTGGTGGGTCAAGACGCTGGTGATGCTGATTACCACGCGCAAGTTTCTGGTGGGGCGCTGGGTCGGGATGCTCGACCTGTTGGCGCAGGACGGGCTGACTGGCTGGCGGGTGAAGGCGCGGCTGCTGCACTATGCGCTGGTGCGACCGGGTATGGCGCGCAAGGTGCTGGGCGCGTGGCTGAGTTTCTTCCTGCCCGGATTTCACCCGTGGAACCACGACGACCGCGCGCTGATCGGCCGCGTCGACAGCGAATTCGCAATGGCGCGCGTGGCGGGCTGACGAGCGCGCAGGGCGATCGTCAGCCCGCAGCGTCAGGCGGCGAGGGCGAGGGGGTTGGCCGCGCGCCATTCGTGCATGACGCAATCGACGTCGCTTCCCCGCGCAAGGCAGGGGCGCCGCCGGATCTCGCCCGTCGGGCGGAAGCCCAGCCGCGCGAGCACGCGTGCCGAAGCGGGATTGTCGGTGAAATGCCCCGCGACCAATTGCGGGATGCGCAGGCTGTCGGAAAGCGTGGCGAGCAGCGCAGCGCCCGCTTCGGTCATCAGCCCGCGACCGCGCGCCTCTGGTGCCAGCCAATAACCCAGTTCGCGCTGACCCCGCTCGTCGCGATGCACTCCAATGCCGCCGACCAGCGCAACCGCCGGGCCGATATGCTCGAAGATCAGGAAACGCGGCTCGTCGATCTTCTCCGGCAATGCCAGAAAGGCCTGTGCGTCGCTCAGGGCATAGGGCCATGGTGCGCGGCTGAGCATCGTGACGATGCCGGGATCGGCAATCGCCCGGGCAAGCACGGGGGCGTCCTCGGCCCAGCCGGGCCGCAATGTCAGGCGTTCGGTTCGCACGAACATGGGCACTCTCCTCGATTCGGCCGCGCCGCCTGGTGGCGATGCGGGCTGGGGCGAGGGGAGCAAAGAAAAAGGGAGCCGGGGCGGACCCGTCTCCCTTCTCTAGTGGCTGGTTCCGTCGATCGGAACCCGGGTCAGCCCTGGTGGGCAACCCGGCCGGTTACCCGATTATTCGGCGGCTTCCGCCATCGGCTGGACCGCGCAAAAGGTGCGACCAAGGCGACCCTTGGAGAACGCGACCTGGCCTTCGGTCAGCGCGAACAGCGTGTGATCCTTGCCGATGCCGACATTCGGGCCCGGATAATATTTCGTACCGCGCTGGCGAATGATGATGTTGCCCGGAATGACATGCTCGCCACCGAACTTCTTCACGCCAAGGCGCTTGCTTTCCGAATCGCGACCGTTGCGCGACGAGCCGCCAGCTTTCTTATGTGCCATTGCCTATACTCCTCGTGGCTCGCGATCAGGCTGCGTCGCCGATCGACACGATCTTCAGGATCGTGTGATTCTGGCGGTGGCCGTTCTTGCGGCGATAGTTGTGACGGCGACGCTTCTTGAAAACGATCACCTTTTCGCCCTTTGCCTGGGCGATGATCTCGGCGGCCACGGTCAGGCCAGCGGCCGACTTGAGGTCGCTGCCTTCGCCGGCGAGCAGAACGTCGTCCAGCGTGACCGAATCACCGGCCTCGCCGCCGATCTTCTCGACGACGATCTTGTCTCCTGCGGCAACGCGATACTGCTTGCCGCCCGTGCGCACGACTGCGAACATGGCCTAAAATCTCTTTCAGCAATACGATGTCCCGCACTGACCCAGGGGCCATGCGAGAGTGAAGGCGTCCGCTATGCCACGAACGCGATTCTGTCAACCAAGGATGGCGAATTCGTTACGTATTAATGGCGGTGAACCGGCTTCAGCCGGTAACCGCCGCCCGATACGCGGTCGAAGAGCCCTCCGATCGCCGGATGTTCGACAGGCTCGTCGCTTTCATCGGTGATCAGATTCTGTTGGCTGACATAAGCGACATAGGATGATTCGCCGTTTTCCGCCAGCAAATGGTAAAATGGCTGATCCTTTCGCGGGCGCACCGCTTCAGGAATTGCCTCATACCATTCCTCTGTATTGGCAAAGACGGGGTCCACGTCGAACACCACGCCGCGAAAATCGAACAGCCGGTGCCGCACGACATCGCCCACATTGAAGCGCGCATGCGCGACAGGGGGCATTGCCATGGCGGCGTCGAGGGGGAGTGCGGGGGTGTTCGGTCGATCCATAAAAATGAATCTAGTGGCAATTCGCGTTCGCACAAGCAGGGGCTTGCAGAGCCGGAATCATTCAGCTAACGGCGCCTCCTCATCCGATCGACCGGCCGCTTGCGGCTTATACGGATACCCTCGCGGAGAGGTGGCAGAGTTGGTCGATTGTACCGCACTCGAAATGCGGCGTGCCCTAGCGGGTACCGTGGGTTCGAATCCCACCCTCTCCGCCAAGACTTTCCTAACCGATTGTCTTTCCTCGACTTTTTGAAACAGCGTCGCTTTCCACCGTCCCGGTGCTACAAAGTGGTGCTACAAAATGCGGTTAATGACGCATGTTCGAGTGTCGAGTGATGGCGGATTTGAAGTCCGTATTGTGGTGCCCGCTACCCTTCGAACGACGATCGGAAAGACGAACCTGACCCGACGCCTCGGGAGGGTTTCCAAATCGGATGCCAATCGACTGGCGGCCCCGGTCATCCAACATTTTCGTGATCTGATTGAGCGAGCGAAAGCTGGGCCGCTCGACGAACCGTTTCCCTTGCCTGCTATCGCTTCGGTTCCGTCGAAGGCCGTCCGCCGACATGCTTCCTCGCCGAACCTGATGGCAATCTTTGAGGGATACCTACGCGAGCGCCAACCGTCGCCCGCGACCATCAAGCGTTGGCGTCCCGTGATTACCCATCTGGTCGAGTATCTCGGGCATGACGAGCCGCGCCGTATCAGCGCCGATGACATTATTGGTTGGAAGGAGGCGCTCGCTCGTCAGGGAGTAAGTGGTCGGACGATCCGTGAAGTTTATCTTGCTTCCGTCAAGGTTGTGCTCGCATGGGGCGTCGAAAATCGAAAGCTGGACGCTAACCCCGCTGCTGGGGTGTCAGTGCGCGTGCCGAAGCGGCACCGCCCGCGAGGCCCCAGCTTCACCTCTGCGGAGGCGCGCACGATATTGTCGGCATCCCTGTGTAGGGACCATGGCAAGATAAGTCCTGAACACGCACTCGCTCGACGCTGGATTCCGTGGATTTGCGCCTACACCGGCGCGCGTGTTGGCGAGATTGCGCAAATGCGCGGTTGCGACATTGCCGAGGTCGAAGGTTTCTGGGTGATGCGGATCACGCCGGAAGCTGGTTCAACCAAAAGTGGACAGGCGCGTATGGTGCCGCTGCATCCGCATCTGGTCGAGCAGGGTCTGCCTAGGATTGCCCAAAAAGCAGGCGAGGGGCCAATCTTCTTTGATCCGGCGCGCGGTAGAGGTGGGTCTGCTGGCAACGCCCATTATCGAAAGGTCGGCGAGCGCTTGGCCGCGTGGGTGCGCGACCTCGGCGTCGATGACCCTCATGTCCAACCCAATCATGGCTGGAGGCACTTGTTTAAGACGGTTGCGCGGCGTGCTGGGATAGCGCCAGAAGTCCGTGATGCTCTTCAGGGGCACGCCCCCCGCAGCGTTGGTGAATCCTATGGGGACTGGCCGGTTGACGTTCTCGCAGCGGCGGTTGGAACCTTGCCGCGCTACGACCTATGAGTTCACGATTTATCTGTATTCGTTGCGTTTGCGCCGTCGTTCCCCCGGCATGGTGCGGTCCATCCGAACAAACCAGCTTGCGTCGTTATAGCTCAATAGATGTGGGGCCACTGGTTTGATTGAAAGATAAGCCCCAAGTTCGCTGGGGGACATTACTTTGGACTTCAGGGAACGAAGTGGCTCTTTTTTCGCAAGGCTTTTGCAAGCGAGCAGCAGTGGGCGGTCGGTGGTGAGAAAACAAATGGCTCCATGGCGTTCAGCCGTGCGAATATGCCATGCGTCTTGATCGCATTTCTTGCCTAGTTGTTCGCGCAGAAGTGCGTAGAGATCATGAAAAAGTTGATCGTCAGATTGAGCTAACCGCCGCCGCTGCTGCTGCTCCACAGTGGGAAGATTCATCCAAGACGGTCCCAAGGTGGCGGGTGCGGAGCCGTCCACACTTTCGAGTTTGAGGCCAGAGAAGAGGGAGTAGTCGAAGTAGCCGTAGCCTCGATAGCGGCCAACCGGCTGCCTGAACCGCTCATCGTCGAGTTCAGCCGACTGGCAAAGCTCAAGAACTCCTTGACGCGCTAGGTAAGCGATGCCGGTAAGAAAGGTGGCATTGCGGTATTTCTCCGTATCGTTCCTCGCGCCGTATACCGGAACACGAGCCTGATACCCGGTATGCCCAACTCGGTCGCCCCAGTGAACAGCACCGGTAGTTATCCACCGCGTCTCATGCGTGATCGCCAAGTCTAGGACAGTGTTATCAACGAGAACGCGGATTGGTGGCAAGCCGCTTTGTCGCATACGGGCGTCATGGGTCGCACGGTTGAGGTGAAACTGGGCGAGGCGAGGATACAGCTTGAACCGTAGCCGTTCTGGAAGGCTTCGTAATCGGGCTAACGCACGAATCATCAACGCTCCTTGAACTGTGGTCACGTGGTCGATTGTTTGTTGACCCAGCCTTCGAGACTTCGACAACCTTTGTAGCACCGGGACGGTGGAAAGCGACGCTGTTTCAAAAAGTCGAGGAAAGACAATCGGTTAGGAAAGTCTTGGCGGAGAGGGTGGGATGCCGATCTCCGATCTCGTCGATTTGGTAATAGCGTGCGCTCGTTGAGTGCCGGATATGCCGGATTGTAGCGGTTTTGTGTAGTCTTGAGTTCGACGGAGAGG